>JAAZAC010000149.1 GCA_012514545.1 Actinomycetales bacterium
AGGTTCCCGGGGGCGACGACCTCCGCGTGCTGGTACACCGCCTCGGTGAGGGCCCGGGTCAGCCGGAGGAGCGTCGACTTCACCGCCCACCCGTACGCGACCTCCCGGTACGCGAGGTACCGCTCGCGCAGGTAGACGCCGTGCTCGCTCAGCACCAGCGGGGTGCCACGGGTCCACGCGGCCGCGAGCCCCACGAGGCCCGCGAGCCCGTTGGACGCGCAGTGGACCAGGCGGCTCTCGGGGACCGGAGCGCCGAGTGGCCGGAGCATGTGCTCCAGCCACATCGTCACCAGGGCGGCGTCGCCCAGCGGCGGCACCTTGGGGCGCGACACCCCCGGGTCGTCGGTGCCCGGCGGCCACGCCCGCCATGCGTCCGCGAGGAGCAGGACGGCGTCGTCGGCGGCCAGCGCGGCGGAGAGGTCCTCCTGCTGGGCGTACTCGAACAGCGCGCGCAGGGCCTGCGTGAACTCGCGCGACGGACCACCCGGGGCGAGGGTCGCCGCCAGGAAGTCCGCGTACACGGCACGGAACCGGGCGCGGGTGCGCCCCCGCGGCGGCCGGCCCGGCTGCCGGAACGACCACAGCGGGATCGTCGAGAGCCGGCGGACGTTGGGGGGCAGCGGGTAGAGGGTCTTGTCCGGCACGCCCCCGGTCAGCGCCACGACCTCGATGCCCAGGTCGGGCATCGTCCGCACGATCTGGTGGCACCACTCGCTGACGCCGCCACCCGAGTACGGGTAGCCGCCCTCAGTGACGAGCGTCACCTCGGTGCGGGTCTCCGGCATCCAAGCTCCCGGGGGATATGGGGTGGGGGAAACCTTGCAAAGGATACGTTATGCCCGATTTGGGGTAGGTGGACCCCGGGTTACCCCAAATGAGTGACCGGTTTTATGAGTTTCACCCGGTCTGTCCACAGGCTGGAAGGACCCCCTGGGCGCCCGCGCCGGAGGGTGCGCCGACGGGCCGTCAGGCGGTGCGCGCGACGACGGCGAGCCACTCGCCGTCGTCGGTGACGGGGTCCCCGGCGAGGGAGCCGGAGACCTCCTCGACGGCGAAGCCCGCCGCCGTCAGCACGGCCGTCAGCGACTCCGGCGTGTGGTCGTGGAACCACATCCGGTACGTCGTCACCCGGCCGCCGCCCCCGTCGGCGCCGGCGTCGACGACGACGTACTGGTCGCACGCGACCTGGGTGCCGTCCGGCCCGGGGGTGACGAAGCGCTCCTCGAGCACCAGGTGCGGCCCGGGGCGCCAGAAGCCGCCCGGCGAGGCCTCCCAGCGGCGGCCCCTCGGCGGGTGGTGCCGGGGCCGCGACGCGTCGAACACGAACGCCCCGCCCGGCACCAGCGCCCGCCGCACGCGCGCGAGGAGGTCGTCGCGCACCTCGGGCGCGAACGTCGACATCTCCCCGTAGGACTGCAGCACGACGTCGTAGCGGGCGACGTCGGCGAGCTCGCGGAAGTCCGCGCGGCGGTAGTCGATCTCCAGCCCCTCGGCCGCGGCGGCGCGGCGCGCGTGGTCGAGGGAGGAGGCGCTGAGGTCGACCCCGGTCACCCGGCAGCCGAGCCGCGCCAGGCGGACGGCGAGGAGCCCCGGCCCGCAGCCGAGGTCGAGCACCCGGACACCCGGCCCGGCCAGCCCGCGCGCGGCCAGGGCCGCCACGGCGCGGTCGAGCTCGGCCCCCGGCCGGCTCGCCGCCGGCACCGTCTCGTCGAGGTGCGCGGCGAGCAGCCCGACGGCGATGTGCGGGTCGTCCCAGAACGGCGCCTCGCTCGGCTCGAACGGGGCAGGCGGACGGCACGCCGCGACGGCCCGCGCGAGCAGCGCCGCCACGCCCTCGGGAGGCGACGCAGCGTCCCCCGGCGGCGCACCGGCCACCGGGGGACGCCCGTCGGCCACGTCAGGCAGCGGCGCCCTCGCGGACCCGCAGCGCGGTGAGGATGGCCTCGACCTGGACCTTGGCGTCGCCGAACAGCATCGCCGTGTTCTCCTTGAAGAACAGCGGGTTCTGCACGCCGGCGTAGCCAGTCGCCATCGAGCGCTTGAAGACGATCGTCTGCTTGGCCTTCCAGACCTCCAGCACCGGCATCCCGGCGATGGGCGAGTCGGGGTCGTCCAGCGCGGACGGGTTGACGACGTCGTTCGCGCCGATGACGAGCACGACGTCCGTCTCCGGGAAGTCGTCGTTGATCTCGTCCATCTCGAGGACGATGTCGTACGGCACCTTCGCCTCGGCGAGCAGCACGTTCATGTGGCCGGGCAGGCGGCCCGCCACCGGGTGCACGCCGAACCGCACCTCGATGCCCTGGGCGCGCAGGAGTGCCACGAGCTCGGCGACCGGGTACTGGGCCTTGGCGACCGCCATCCCGTAGCCGGGGACGATGATCACCGACCGCGACGTCGCGAGCATCTCGGCGACCTCCGGCGCGTGCACCTCGCGGTGCTCCCCCTGGTAGGCGTCGCCGCCGACGACGGATCCGCCGTCCGCGCCGAACCCGCCGAGGATGACGCTCATGAACGCGCGGTTCATGGCCTTGCACATGATGTAGGAGAGGATCGCACCGGAGGAGCCGACGAGGGCGCCGGTGATGATGAGCAGGTCGTTGCTCAGCATGAGGCCGGCCGCGGCCGCGGCCCACCCGGAGTACGAGTTCAGCATCGACACGACGACGGGCATGTCGCCGCCGCCGATGGCCGCGACGAGGTGCCAGCCGAGCGCGAGGGCCAGGCCGGTCATGACCGCCAGCGGCACGAGCGCGTTGGCCGCGATGAACCAGGCCATGAGGCCGAGCGAGACGATGATGATCGCCAGGTTGATCGCGTGCCGGCCGGGGATCGTCAGCGGGGCCGACTTCATCTTCGCGGACAGCTTGAGGTAGGCGACGATCGAGCCGGTGAACGTCACCGCGCCGATGAAGACGCCGAGGAACACCTCGATCTGGTGGACCGCGTCGACCTCCGCGGTCATGTACGAGTTGTAGCCGACGAGCACGGCGGCGATGCCGACGAAGCTGTGCAGGATCGCGATGAGCTCCGGCATCTGGGTCATCTCGACCGTGCGCGCCCGCCAGGTGCCGGCGGTGGCGCCGATGCCGAACACGAGCGCGATGAGGATCGCCGTGACCCACACCTGCCGCTCGCTGAGGTCGAGGGCGAGGATGACCGTCGCGACGAGGGCCAGCACCATGCCGACCATGCCGAGGACGTTCCCGCGCCGCGCGGTCTCCTGCTTGGAGAGCCCGGCGAGCGAGAGGACGAACAGGACCGCGGCGACGACGTAGGTCGCCTGGGCGAGCGAGATGAGGGTCATCACACGTCCTTCCGGAACATGCCGAGCATCCGGTAGGTGACGAGGAAGCCACCGAAGATGTTGATGCTCGCCACCGCGGCGGCGACGAAGGCGACGGTGGAGACCACCGGGTCCGCGGAGCCGATCTGCAGGAGGGCGCCGACGAGGATGATCCCGGAGATCGCGTTGGTCTGGGACATCAGCGGCGTGTGCAGCGCGTGGTTGACGTTCGAGATCACGTAGAACCCGACGATCACCGCGAGCGCGAACACCGTCAGGTGCGCGACGGTGGCGGACGGGCTGAACGTCAGCGCGAGGAGCGAGGCGACGGCGCCGATGCCGTAGAGCACCTGGCGGCGCCGGGCCTTGCGGCGGGCGGCCTCGGCGGCGGCCCGCGCGCGCTCCTCGACGTCGACCTGCGGCGCCTGCTGCGGGGCCGGCGCCGCGGACACGGCGACTGGCGGCGGCGGCCACAGCACCTCGCCGTCGTGCGCGACGGTCATGCCGCGCACCACCGGGTCCTCGAGGTCGAGGGTGACCTCGCCGTTCTTCTCCGGGGTGAGCAGCGTCAGCAGGTGGACGATGTTCGTGCCGAACAGCTGCGACGTGTGCCGCGGCATCCGGCTCGTCAGGTCGGTCCAGCCGATGATCGTCACGCCGTTGTCGGTGACGATCTTCTCGCCCGGCACGGTGAGCTCGCAGTTGCCGCCGCCGGGGGCCCCGAGGTCGACGATGACGCTGCCCGGCCGCATCGAGGCGACCATCTCCTTGGTGATGGTCGTCGGCGCCTTCCCGCGCACGAGCGCCGTCGTGACGATGACGTCCGCCCGCTTGGCCTCGGCCGCGTAGACGCGCATCGCGGCGGCCTGCTGCTCCTCGGTGAGCGGCTTGGCGTAGCCGTCCTCGCTGACCTCCTGCTGCGCCTCCGGCGCGGCCACGAAGGTCCCGCCCATGGACTCGATCTGCTCGGCGACCTCGGGCCGCACGTCGAACGCCCGCACCTGGGCGCCCAGGCTGCTCGCGGCGCCGATCGCGGCGAGGCCGGCCACGCCCGCGCCGATGACGAACACCGTCGCAGGGGCGGTCTTGCCGGCGGCCGTGACCTGGCCGGCGAACATGCCGCCGTACTCCTCGGCGGCCTCGATGACGGCGCGGTAGCCGGCGACGTTGGACAGCGTGCTCAGCACGTCGAGCGCCTGCGCCCGCGAGATCCGGGGCACCGCGTCGAGGGCGAGGGCCGTGACGCCCTTCTTCGCCAGCTTCTCGACGAGGTCCTCGTTCGCCTGCGGGGCCAGCATCGCGATCAGCACGGCGCCCTTGCGCAGGCGGCGCAGGTTCGCGGCGTCCGGCGTGTTCACGCACGTGACGACGTCGGCGGCCCAGACCTTCGCTGCGGTCCCGACCGTCGCGCCCGCCTCGGCGTACGCGTCGTCCGGGAAGCTGGCCTGGACCCCTGCGCCGGCCTCGACGACGACGTCGTACCCGAGCTTCGTGAGCTGGGCGACGGTCGTGGGGCTCGCGGCGACCAGGCGCTCGCCCGGCCGCGTCTCGCGGGGAATTCCAATGATCATGGGGTGTTCTCCTCGTCCGGGCGGCGTCATCGACACCCTCACAGGACGTTAACGGCGCGCACCGGCCGTCTCCTCGGGACCTTGGGCCTCAATCGTCGGATGAGTCGGCCTCGGCCGCGCGCAGGGCCGCCTCGAGCTCGCGCACGGCCGCGCGCAGCTCGGCCTCCGCGTCGAGCCCCGCGGCCTGCGCCTCGAGGGCGAGCGCGAGGAGCCGCCGCCCCACGCCCCCGCCGGCGCCCGGCTCGGCGGTCAGGCGCCCCGCGACGGCGTCGACGGGCAGGCCCGCCCGGCGGCCGCGGCCCGCGACCTTCTCGGCGCGGGCGAGCGCGGGCATCGCGTGCGGGATCCCGTCGAGGGCCGACGCGCGGCCCTTCTCCACCCGCTTCGCCTCGTCCCAGCGCCGGTGCAGGTCGCCCCCGTCGGCCGGCTCCCCCGCGCCGGCCCCGGCGCCCGCGGCCCCGTTCGTGGCCTCGGTCGCCTCGTCGGTCGCGCCCTCCGTCGCCTGGTCGCCGAACACGTGCGGGTGGCGCCGGCGCAGCTTGGCCGCGATGCCGGCCGCGACGTCCTCGATGTCGAAGGGGTCGGTGGGGTGCTCGGTCGCCAGGCGCGCGTGGAACACGACCTGCAGCAGCAGGTCGCCGAGCTCCTCGCGCAGCGCGTCGCGGTCGCCCGACTCGACCGCCTCGACGACCTCGTAGACCTCCTCGAGGGCGTACGGCAGCAGCGAGGCGTGCGTCTGCTGGGCGTCCCACGGGCACCCGCCCGGGGAGCGCAGGCGGTCCATGACCGCCACGAGGTCGTCGAACGCCGTGGTCCGCCGCGCGGCGCCCGGGGTCGCGGCGCCCGGCGCGCCGTCCCCCGGCGCCCCGGAGCCCGGCGCCGTCACTCCCCCGCCGACGGGGCGACGATCCACGCCCGCTCGGGCTGCGCGATGCGCCCGCTCTGGCCGTCGTACACGCCGTACCGCGGGTTGACGGTCACCGGGACCTCGGCGAGCGCCCGGGTGAAGTCCGCGGCGATCGTCTCGTCGCCCTGCTCCGCGAGCTGCTGACCGGCGACCTGGAGCCGGGCGATCGCGAGCGACTCCCGCCCCCAGTCGGCGGGCTCGGCGCCGGCCTGCTCGGCGAGCGTGTCGAGGAAGACGCGCGCCTGGTCCTCGGTGACGACGACGCCGTGCGCCTCGGTCACCGCCAGCCCGATCTCCGACTGGACGATCGCGGAGAGCACCGCGTCCGGCGAGGAGTTCGCGAGGTACGGCCCGAGCTCGTCGGCCGCCCGCGCGACCTGCGCGTCGGTGAACGTGCGCCCGTCGACCACGGCCGCCGTCCCCGGCTGCCCCGCGCACCCGGCGAGCAGCGCCGTCCCCAGCGCCACCGCCGCCACCGTCATCGCCCTGCGAACCCTCACGCGCGTCCCTCCTCAGGCCTGCTCTGCGCCGCCGCCCATGCTAGGCGACGCCCCGGCGGGCGCCGGCGCCCGGCGCAGCACCTGCTCGACCAGCTCCGCCGCCCAGGCGAGCACCTCCCGGCCGGCCAGCGGCCGCCCGCCCACGCGCGCCGTCGTCGGGAAGGGCACGAGGGCCGTCCGGACGGCCGGCTTGAGCACGGTGCCCGGGTAGAGGCGCGTGAGGCGCAGCGCCGCGGACTCGGGCAGCTCGACCGGGGCGAACCGCACGTAGCGGCCCTGGACGGTGACGTCCGTGAGGCCCACCTCGCGGGCGAGGTTGCGCAGCTCGGCCACGGCGAGGAGGTTCTCGACCGGCTCGGGCGGGGCGCCGTACCGGTCGGTGAGCTCCGCGCGGACCTCCGCGAGCGCCTCCGAGGTCGCGGCGTCGGCGACCTTCCGGTACGCCTCGAGCCGCAGCCGCTCGTGCGCGATGTAGTCGTGCGGCACGTGCGCGTCGACAGGCAGCTCGATCGTCACCTCGGCCGGGCGCTCCTCGCCCTCCCCGCGGAAGGCGGCGACGGCGTCGGCCACCATGCGCACGTAGAGGTCGAACCCGACCCCCGCGATGTGGCCCGACTGCTCGCCGCCGAGGAGGTTGCCCGCGCCGCGGATCTCGAGGTCCTTGAGCGCGATCTGCATGCCGGACCCGAGGTCGGTGTTCGCGGCCATCGTCGCGAGCCGGTCGTGCGCGGTCTCCGTGAGCGGCCGGTCCGGCGGGTACATGAAGTAGGCGTAGGCGCGCTCGCGGCCCCGGCCCACCCGGCCGCGGAGCTGGTGCAGCTGCGCGAGGCCGAGGAGGTCGGCCCGCTCGACGACGAGCGTGTTCGCGTTCGAGATGTCGAGCCCGGTCTCGACGATCGTCGTGCAGACGAGCACGTCGAACCGCTTCTCCCAGAAGTCGACGATGACGCGCTCGAGCTGGTGCTCGCCCATCTGCCCGTGCGCGACGGCGACCCGCGCCTCCGGGACGAGCTCGGCGATCCGCGCCGCCGCGCGCCCGATCGTGCTGACCTTGTTGTGCACGTAGAAGACCTGGCCCTCGCGGAGCAGCTCGCGCCGGATCGCCGCGACCACCTGCTTCTCGTCGTAGGCGCCGACGAACGTGAGCACGGGGTGCCGCTCCTCCGGCGGCGTGGCGAGCGTCGACATCTCGCGGATCCCGGAGACCGCCATCTCGAGCGTGCGCGGGATGGGGGTGGCGCTCATCGCGAGCACGTCCACGTCGGTGCGCAGCTGCTTGAGCGTCTCCTTGTGCTCCACCCCGAAGCGCTGCTCCTCGTCGATGACGACGAGCCCGAGGTCCTTGAACCGCACGGTCCCCGTGAGCAGGCGGTGGGTGCCGATGACGACGTCGACCGACCCGTCGGCGAGCCCGTCGAGGACGGCCTTGGCCTCGGCGTCGGTCTGGAACCGCGACAGCGCCTTCACGGTCACGGGGAACGGCGCGTACCGCTCGGAGAACGTGTCGTAGTGCTGCTGGACGAGCAGCGTCGTCGGCACGAGGACCGCGACCTGCTTGCCCTCCTGCACGGCCTTGAAGGCGGCCCGGACGGCGATCTCCGTCTTGCCGTACCCGACGTCGCCGCAGACGAGCCGGTCCATCGGGTAGGGCTTGGCCATGTCGGCCTTGACCTCCTCGATGGTGGCGAGCTGGTCGGGCGTCTCGACGTAGGGGAACGCGTCCTCGAGCTCGGCCTGCCAGGGGGTGTCCGGGCCGAACGCGTGGCCGGGCGTCGCCATGCGCGCGGCGTAGAGGCGGACGAGCTCGGCGGCGATCTCCCGGACGGCCTTGCGCGCCCGGCCCTTGGTGCGCGCCCAGTCCGCGCCGCCCATCCGGTTGAGCGACGGCGTCTCGCCGCCCACGTACTTGGTGACCTGGTCGAGCTGGTCCGTGGGCACGTAGAGCCGGTCGCCGGGCTGGCCGCGCTTGCTCGGCGCGTACTCGATGACGAGGTACTCCCGGGTGCCCGCGGCCGGGCCCGCCTTGATGGTCCGCGCGGTGAGCTCGACGAACCGCCCGACGCCGTGCTGCTCGTGCACGACGTAGTCGCCCGGGCGCAGCTGCAGCGGGTCGACGGCGTTGCGCCGCCGCGCGGGCAGGGCGCGCATGTCCCGCGTGGACGCGCCGGGCCGGCCGGTGAGGTCGATCTCCGTGAACACCGCGAGGCGCAGGCCCTCGTGCACGAACCCGCGGCCCACGGGCGCGGGCACCACGAGGACGACGCCGGGCTCGGGCGGCTCCGCGACGTCGGCGACCCGGCGCGCGGGCACGTCGAGCGACGCGAGCTGCTCGACCATGCGCTGCGCGGGGCCGGGGCCCTCGGTGGCGAGCACGAGCCGCCACCCGTCGCGCTGGTGCGTGCGCAGGTCCGCGACCGCCCGGGCGACGTCGCCGTGGTAGCCGCGCACCTCCCGCGCGCGCACGACGACGGGCCCCTCCCCGTCCGCGCCGACCGGCCCGTCGGGCTCCCCAGGGGCGGGGGGCGCGTCGGGGGCGGCGTCGTCGGCGGGGCCGCCGTCGGCGGAGGCTTCCAGGGAGAAGCCGCCGAGGGTCCACCAGCCGAGGTCGCGGGCGAGGGCGTGGGTGCGCGCGTCGTCGTACTCGGCGAACGACGCGCGGGAGAGGTCGATGGGGACCTGCCCGCCGGCCGCGGCGGCGGTCCACGCCGCGGCGAGGAACTCCTCGGTCGTGGCGGTGAGGTCGTGGGCCCGGCGGCGCACGCGCTCGGGCTCGGCGACGACGACGAGCGAGCGCGGCGGGAGCAGGTCGACGACGGGGACCATCGCGTCGACGAGCACCGGCGCGAGCGACTCCATCCCCTCGACGGGGATCCCCTCGGCGAGCTTCGTGAGCATCTCCGC
>JAAZAC010000150.1 GCA_012514545.1 Actinomycetales bacterium
GAGCTCGCCCGGCGCTGCGTCGCCCGCGGCTGGTACCTGTCGTTCGCCGGCTCGGTGACGTTCTCCTCGGCCCACGCGCTGCGGGCGGCGCTGCACGAGGTGCCGCTGTCGCGGCTGCTGCTGGAGTCCGACGCGCCGTACCTCGCGCCCCACCCGCACCGGGGCCGCCCCAACGCGCCTTACCTCGTCGCGGCGACCGCGCGGGCCGTGGCGGCCGAGCTCGGCGTCGGCCTCGCGGACCTCTGCGCAGCGGTCTCGCGGACCGCGGAGGAGCTGTACGGCCCCTGGTGACCGGCGCCGTCGGGCCGCGGGCACCGCGGGCGGCGACCACCGGACTACCCCCCGTCGTGTCCGATCCGTTACCGTCGGACGGGTCGGCCGCCGCGCGCGGTGGCCGACGTGTCGTGCCAGCCGAGGTCAGGAGCCACGTGACGGGACGCAGAGCCGCCTCCCGCGGCCCGAGGGGCGAGCGTGCCCGCCTCGCGGCGCAGGCCTCGGTGCTGGCCCTCGTCGTGGGCGGCACGACGGCGTTCGCCACCCTGCACAAGACCGTCACCCTCGACGTGGACGGGACGGTGACGACCGTCTCCGCGTTCGGCCGCACCGTCGACGACGTGCTGGCCGCCCAGGGCGTCGAGGTGGCCGAGCACGACCTCGTCGTGCCCGCGCCGGGCGCGCTCGCCCCGGACGGCGGCGAGATCGTCGTCCGGCACGCGCGGCAGGTGCAGGTCGAGGTGGACGGCGAGCAGCACACGGTCTGGACGACGGCGCTGACGGTCGAGGACCTCGTGGGCGAGCTCCAGGTGCGCGGCGAGGTCCGCGCGTCGGCGTCGCGGGCCACCGCGGTGGGGCGCGACGTGGTGCGCCTGTCGACGACGAAGACGCTGTACGTGCACGTCGACGGCCGCACGCTCGAGGTGCGCTCGGCGGCCCCGACGGTTCGCGAGGTGCTCCGCGAGATCGGCGTCGTCCTCGGCGAGTACGACCGGGTGTCCGTCTCGCTCGACGCCGCGGCCGTGGACGGCCTGGCGATCCTCGTCTCCCGGGTCCAGGGCGTGACCCGCACGGAGACCGTGCCGGAGCCGTTCCAGGTGATCCGGCGCGACGACCCGTCGCTGACCCGGGGCCGGGAGGTCGTGCAGACCGTCGGCCGGCCGGGCGCCAAGGTCGTCACGTACCTGTCCTACGAGTCCGACGGCGTCGAGCTGGGCCGCATGGTGCTCGCCGAGGCCGTCGTCACGAAGCCGGTCGACCAGGTCGTGCGGGTCGGCACGTTCACCCCGCCCGCGGTGAGCCCCGTCGAGCCGGGCACGGCCCGCGCGATCGGCCTGGAGATGGTGCTCGCCCGCGGCTGGGACGAGACGCAGTTCGCGTGCCTCGACGCGCTGTGGACGCGCGAGAGCAACTGGCGCGTCAACGCGGAGAACAAGAAGTCGGGCGCCTACGGCATCCCGCAGGCCCTGCCCGGGTCGAAGATGGCGTCCGCGGGCGACGACTGGCGGACGAACCCCGCGACGCAGATCGCCTGGGGCCTGGGCTACATCTCCAACCGGTACGGCACGCCCTGCGACGCATGGGCGTTCTTCCAGGCCAGGGGCTGGTACTGACCCACCGCGGGGCCGCCGTCGGCCGGCCCCGGTTTGGCGACAGGTCACGAATGGGTTACGGTCGCACGTCGCCTCCGGCGGCCGCGGTGACGTTCCCGCGGCGTCCGGCGGGAGGCGACGGGTCGGGCCCCGAGGGTGCGGGCCGGCCCTGACGGCCGGGATCGAGGCCCTCCCCTCGGCGCAGCAGCGCCGCCCCCTCGTGCCCGGGACGACCGACCACAGGACACCCGTGACCCTCACCCCCCTGCGCTCTGCCCTGCACTCTGCCCTGCGCCCGGTCCGCGGCGCCCGACCCACCCGACCCGGCCCCCGACGCGCGGTGCGCATCGGCGCGGCGGCGGCCGCCGTCGTCGTCCTCGCGACGGGCGGCGTCGCGTTCGCCCGGGCCCACAAGACCGTCACCCTCGACGTCGACGGCGAGGCCCGCCAGGTCACGACCTTCGCCGGCAGCGTGGACGGCCTCCTCGCCGCCGAGGGCGTCGACGTGCGCAGCCGCGACGTCGTCGCGCCGTGGACCGGCGCCGTCCTCCGCGACGGCGACGAGGTCGTCGTGCGGCACGCCCACGCGGTGACCGTCCAGCTCGACGGCGACACCACGACCGTCTGGACCACCGCGCTCAGCGCCGACGAGGCCCTCACGGCCATGGCGCACCGCGCCGACGACGTGCGGCTCGTCGCCTCGCGCTCGGCCGGCGGCACGCGGGCCGACCTCGCGCTGCGGCTGCGGCCGCACGGCCCCGTCGAGGTCGCCGTCGACGGGCGCGTCGAGCGCGTCGTGGACGGCTCGACCGGGCTCGCCGCCGTCCTCGCGGACCTCGGCGTCACGCTCGGCGAGCACGACCGGGTGACGGTCGCCGCGGGCGAGGCCGTGGGCGAGCCGCTGCGCGTCGTCGTGCAGCGCGTCGTCGTCCAGGAGGAGACCGTCGTCAGCGAGGTCCCGTTCGAGACGGTCACCCGCGCGAGCGCCGGCCTCTACCGCGGCGAGAGCCGCACGGTCACGCGGGGCGTGCCCGGCGAGCTCACCGCCGTGCACCGCGTCGTGCTCGTCGACGGCGTCGAGGAGTCCCGGCGCGTGCTGAGCGAGGAGGTCACGCTGGCGCCCGTCGCCGCCGTGGTCGAGCAGGGCACCAAGGCCCGCCCGCGCAGCGGTGGCACCGTCAACCTCGACGGTGTGTGGGACCGGCTGGCGAAGTGCGAGTCCGGCGGCAACCCGCGCGCGGTCTCGGCCAGCGGCACGTACTACGGCCTGTTCCAGTTCTCGCTGAGCACGTGGCGCGCCATGGGCGGCAGCGGCCTGCCGAGCGACGCCTCGCCGGCCGAGCAGCTCCAGCGCGCACAGGCGCTCCAGGCCCGCTCGGGCTGGGGCCAGTGGCCTGCCTGCGCCCGCAAGCTCGGCCTGCTCTGACCCGGCCGCGGGCCGGCCGCTGCGCCGGCTCCTGAGCCGGCCTCCGATCCGGCCCGCCTGACGGGGCGGCCCGGCGGCGCGGCGACCGCGCCGCCGGGCCCTACCCTGGCGCCATGGCGGACCCCCTCCTCGGCCCGGCGCAGGTCCGTGACCTCGCCGAGCGCCTCGGGGTGCGGCCGACCAAGGCGCGCGGGCAGAACTTCGTCGTCGACGCCGGCACCATCCGGCGGATCGTGCGGCTCGCCGGCGTGCGCCCCGGCGAGCACGTCGTCGAGGTCGGCCCCGGGCTCGGCTCGCTGACGCTCGGCCTGCTCGAGGCGGGCGCGGTCGTGGCGGCCGTCGAGATCGACCCGGTGCTCGCCCACGCGCTGCCGCAGACCGTCGCGGAGCTCGCGCCGGCGTGGGCGGACCGGCTGACGGTCGTCGCCGCGGACGCGCTGGCCGTCACCGAGCTGCCCGGCCCGCCGACGGCGCTCGTCGCGAACCTGCCGTACAACGTGGCGGTGCCCGTGCTGCTCACGCTCCTCGCGCGGTTCCCCGCCCTGGAGCGGGCCCTCGTCATGGTCCAGGCCGAGGTGGCCGACCGGCTCGTCGCGCCGCCCGGGAGCCGCACCTACGGCGTCCCCTCCGCGAAGGCCGCCTGGTACGCCGACGCGCGCCGCGCCGGGACGGTCGGGCGCGCCGTGTTCTGGCCGGTGCCGCGCGTCGACTCCGCGCTCGTCGCGCTCACCCGGCGCGAGCCCCCGCCGACGCGCGCGACGCGCGAGCAGGTGTTCGCCGTCGTCGACGCGGCGTTCGCGCAGCGGCGCAAGACCGTCCGGGCGGCCCTCGCCGGCCTCGCCGGGTCCGCGCGGGCGGCCGAGGAGGCCCTCGTCGCCGCGGGCGTCGACCCCGGCCTGCGGGGGGAGCGCCTCGCCGTCGGGGACTTCGCGCGCGTCGCCGAGCACCTGCCCTGGCCCGACGCGGGACCGGGCCCCCGCGGCGGCGCCGGACCTGCCACAGTGGGGTGGTGAGCGTTCGCGTCCGCGCCCCCGGCAAGGTGAACCTGTCCCTCGCCGTCGGACGCCGGCAGCCCGACGGCTACCACCCCCTCGCCACGGTCTTCCAGGCCGTCTCCCTCGTCGAGGAGGTCGTCGCGACCCCCGCCGAGCGCGTCACCGTCAGCGTCACCGGCCCGCAGGCGCACCTCGTGCCGACCGACGCGACCAACCTCGCCGCCCGGGCCGCGCGCCTGCTCGCCGAGGTGGCCGGCGTCGACGACGGCGTGCACCTGACCATCCACAAGGACGTCCCCGTGGCGGGCGGGATGGCCGGCGGGTCCGCCGACGCCGCGGCCGCCCTCGTCGCGTGCGACGCCCTGTGGGGGACCGGCCTGCCGCGCGAGGAGCTGGCCCGGCTGGCGGGCGAGCTCGGGTCGGACGTGCCGTTCGCGCTGCACGGCCAGACCGCCGTCGGCCGGGGCCGCGGGCACCTGCTCAGCCCCGTGCTGAGCCGCGGGGAGTACCACTGGGCCGTCGGCCTGCGCGCGACCGGGCTCGCGACGCCCGCGGTGTACGCGGCGTTCGACGAGGTCGTCGGCGGCGTCGCGCCCGAGGAGCCCGAGGTGGACGAGGCCCTCCTGCGGGCGCTGCTCGCGGGCGACGCGGCCGCCGTCGGCGCGGCCCTGTCGAACGACCTGCAGCACGCCGCGCTCGAGCTCGCGCCGGAGCTCGCCGAGACCCTGGCGGTGGCCGAGGACGCGGGCGCGCTCGGCGTCGTCGTCTCCGGCTCGGGGCCGACGGTCGTCGCGCTCGCGCGCGACGCGGCCCACGCGGGCGCGATCGGTCGGGCGTGGACGGCGGCGCACGTCGTCGACGGCGTGCGGCACGCCGTCGGGCCCGTGCCGGGCGCGCGCGTGCTCGGGGCGCAGGCGGGCGCCGGGCGGCGGTGAGCTACGCCTCGAACGGGGCGACGAGGACGCGCAGGAGGTCGGCGAGCCGGCGCCGGTCGTCGTCGGCGAGGCCGGCGAGCAGCTCGTGCTCCACGCGCAGCAGGTCCTCCATCGCGGCGTCCACGCGCGCCCGGCCCTCGCCCGTGAGGTGCACGAGCACGCCGCGCCGGTCCCCGGGCGCGGGGCGGCGCTCCACGAGGCCGCGCTCGGCGAGGCGGTCGATCCGGTTCGTCATCGTGCCGCTCGTCACCAGCGTCTGCGCCACGAGCGTGCCGGGGGAGAGCTGGTAGGGCTCCCCGGCGCGGCGCAGCGCGGACAGCACGTCGAACTCCCACACCTCGAGCTGGTGCCGCGCGAACGCGTTCCGCCGCGCGAGGTCGAGGTGGCGGGCCAGCCGCGTGACGCGGGACAGGACGGACAGCGGGGCGACGTCGAGGTCGGGCCGCTCGCGCCGCCACGCCTCGACGATCCGGTCGACCTCGTCGATCACGCGTCCTCCCCGCGGAGCCTCGGCTTCTTCTGCAGCCCGGACAGGCCGTTCCAGGCGAGGTTGACGAGGTGCGCGGCCACGTCGGTCTTCTTCGGGCTCCGCGCGTCGAGCCAGTACTGGCCGGTGAGCGCGACCATGCCGACGAGCATCTGCGCGTAGATCGGGGCCGTGCGGGGGTCGAGGCCGCGCTTGGTGAACTGGTCGGCCAGCAGGTGCTCCACCTGCATCGCCACGTCGCCGATGAGGCTCGAGAACGTGCCCGTCGCCTGCGCGACGGGGGAGTCCCGCACGAGGATCCGGAACCCGTCGGTCGACGACTCGATGTAGTCGAGCAGGGCGAGCGCCGTGCGCTCGACCAGCAGCTGGGGGTGGCCGCCGCGCTCCAGCGCGCCGATGAGCGCCTGGGTCAGCGCCGTCGTCTCCCGGTCGACGACGACGGCGTAGATGCCCTCCTTGCCGCCGAAGTGCTCGTAGACGACCGGCTTGGACACCTGGGCGCGGGCGGCGATCTCCTCCACGCTCGTGCCCTCGAAACCCTTCTCCGCGAAGAGCTGCCGGGAGACGTCGAGGAGCTGCTCACGGCGCTGGGACGCCGTCATGCGCGCCCGGACCGGGCGCTTGGGCGTGGAGCTCACCGGTCCATCATGCCGTGCGGGCCTGGCAGACTGGGCGACCGTCGGTCGGCCGTCCGCCCTGGTGTAACGGCAGCACGCAGGCCTTTGGAGCCTTGCGGTCCAGGTTCGAATCCTGGGGGCGGAGCGCGGGACGCCCGCCCGGGGCCGGACGTCCGGTCTCCGGGGGGCGGGCGCGACGGTAGAGTGGCCCCGCGCTCGACCCACCGCAGCCCTGGTCGTCACCTCCCTCACGGGAGCGGGCGGCGGAGGGCAGTCCAGCACCGACGGGAGTCCGCGTTGACCACTGCCTCCGCTGCCGCCGTCGTCGTCCTCGCCGCCGGCGAAGGGACGCGGATGCGATCGGCGACACCCAAGGTGCTGCACACCATGGGCGGGCGGTCGCTGCTCGGCCACGCGCTGGCCGCCGCCACCGACCTCGAGCCCGAGCGCGTCTGCGTCGTCGTCCGGCACGACCGCGACCGCGTCGCCGCGCACGCCCGCGAGCTGCTGCCGTCCGTGCTCGTCGCCGACCAGGACGAGATCCCGGGCACCGGCCGGGCGGTCCGCTGCGCGCTCGCGGTGCTCGACGGCGCCGCCGACGCGGACGCGGCGCGGCAGGGCCGGACCCCGTCGGGCGAGGGCGGCCTCGAGGGCCCCGTCGTCGTCATGGCGGGCGACGTGCCCCTGCTCGACGGCGGGACGCTGCGCGAGCTGCTCGAGGCCCACGTCGCGGACCGCAACGCGGTCACGGTGCTCACCACGCGGGTCGACGACCCGACCGGCTACGGCCGCATCGTCCGCGACGGGTCCGGCCAGGTCGCCCGGATCGTCGAGCACAAGGACGCCGACCCGGCCGAGCTCGAGATCGACGAGATCAACTCCTCGATCTACGTCTTCGACGCCGCGGTCCTGCGCGCCGGGCTCGCCCGCCTCGGCCGCCACAACGCCCAGGGCGAGGTCTACCTCACCGACGTCATCGCCATCGCGCGCTCCGAGGGCGAGGCCGTCCGCGCGCTCCAGATCGACGACCCGATCGTCGTCGCGGGCGTCAACGACCGCGCCCAGCTCGCCGAGCTGCGCGCGGCGCTCAACCGCCGCATCCTCACCGACTGGATGATCGAGGGCGTGACCGTCGTCGACCCGGCCACCACGTGGGTCGACGTCGACGTGGAGCTCGAGCGGGACGTCACGCTCCTGCCCGGCACCCAGCTCCACGGCCGCACCACCGTCGCCGCCGGCGCGACCATCGGCCCCGACACCACGCTCGTCGACGTCGTCGTCGAGGCGGGCGCCACGGTGACCCGCAGCCACGCGACGTCGTCGCGGATCGGGCCGGGCGCCGTCGTCGGGCCGTTCTCCTACCTGCGACCGGGCACCGACCTCGGCCCTGACGGCAAGATCGGCGCCTACGTCGAGACGAAGAACGCGCGGATCGGCGAGCACGCCAAGGTGCCGCACCTGTCGTACGTGGGGGACGCCGTCGTCGGCGAGCACAGCAACGTCGGCGCCGGGACGATCTTCGCCAACTACGACGGCGTGACGAAGTCGAGCTCCGTCGTCGGCGACCACGTCCGGATCGGGTCCAACAACGTCCTCGTGGCCCCCGTGACGCTCGGCGACGGCGCGTACACGGGCGCGGGCAGCGTCATCCGCCGCGACGTCCCGCCGGGGGCGCTCGGCGTGAGCCAGAGCCCGCAGCGCAACGTCGACGGGTGGGTGTTCCGGCGCCGCCCCGGCACGTCGGCCGCGGAGGCCGCGGCCGCGGCCCTCGGCGTGACGCCGCCCGACCCCGCCGAGACCACGGCCGGACAGGCCGAGCAGACCCCGGGCGACCGCCCGGCGGACGGCACGACCGAAGGGCACTGACGCACCATGACGGGCATCGTCACCCGCGACGGCGAGAAGCGGCTGGTCCTCATCTCCGGCCGGGCGCATCCCGAGCTCGCGGAGGACGTGGCCCGCGAGCTCGGCGTCGAGCTCGTCCCCACGACGGCGTACGACTTCGCCAACGGCGAGATCTACGTCCGGTTCGGCGAGAGCGTGCGGGGCGCCGACGCGTTCGTCCTGCAGAGCCACTCCACGCCGATCAACCGCTCGATCATGGAGCAGCTCATCATGGTCGACGCGCTCAAGCGCGCGTCCGCCAAGACGATCACCGTGGTCGCCCCGTTCTACGGGTACGCCCGCCAGGACAAGAAGCACCGCGGCCGCGAGCCCATCTCGGCGCGGCTCATGGCCGACCTGTTCAAGACGGCGGGCGCCGACCGCGTCATGAGCGTGGACCTGCACGC
>JAAZAC010000151.1 GCA_012514545.1 Actinomycetales bacterium
CGATGAGGACGGCGTTCGGGGCGTACGGGAAGACGATCGGGCAGTCGAGCGCCGGCTTGGCACCCGGCACCACGCGCTCGGCGATGCCCTGGAACGCGGGGACCAGCTCGCCGAGGATCGTGCGGACACCGAAGAGGATGATCGCGACACCGACGCCGAACATGAGGCCCTGCATGATCGAGGTCACGAAGTAGTTGCCGCCGTCGGCGGAGCCGAACAGGGCGTACGCCTCGTCGGCGCCCACGCGGGCCAGGTACGCGATCGAGAAGATGATGTAGAAGAGCACCATCGACAGCGCGGTCGCGACCATCGAGTCACGCAGGAAGCGGAGCGACTCGGGGAGCTTCATGTCCTCGGTGCTCTTGCTGGTGCGGCCCACGGCCTGGCCGGTGGCGCCCGCGGCGATGTAGCCGAGGCTGCCGAAGTGGCCCATGGCGATCGTGTCGCCGCCGGTGACCTTGCGGGTCCACGGCTGGGCGAACGCCGGCATGACGACCATGATCACCGCGAGGAGGACGGCACCCGCGATGACGAGGGTGAAGGACTCCATGTCCGCCGCGGCGAGCACCACGGTCAGCATCGTCGCCATGAAGAAGACGTGGTGACCGGTGAGGAACACGTACCGCAGCGGCGTGAACCGGGCCAGCACGATGCTCAGCGCGAAGCCGAGGATCATGACCCAGGCGACCTGGGCGCCGAAGTCGGCCTGTGCGATGGAGACGATGGCCTCGTTCGTCGGGACGACGCCCTGCGCGCCCGTGGCGCCGAGGATCATCGTGCCCAGCGGGTCGAGGGCGGCGACGACGACGTTCGCGCCGGCGCCGAGGATGAGGAATCCCAGCGTCGCCTTGAGCGCCCCGCCGACGACCTTGCCGCTGCTGCGGCGGAGGGCGATGAGGCCGATCGCGGTGACGATGCCGACGAGGAACGCCGGCACGTCGAGTATCTCGTTGACGATGAACTGAGCGACGTCGACGACGATGTCCACGTGTGCTCCTTCTTCCTGGTAGGGGAGTGCCTGGTCGGGGACAGCACCAGGCGACGCGCCGCCGAGGCGCGCCGGTCAGTGGGGGGTCAGGCGTGGGCGGAGAGCTTCTCGGCGATCTCGTCGATGCTCGTGAAGTTCGAGACGACGACCACGGGGGCCGAGACACCGCTCAGCTCGGGGGCGAGCTCGGCCGAGGTGAGCACGAGGTCCGCGGTGGCGGCGGCACCCATCGCGGTGCCGATGTCGGCGACCTCGACCTCCGCGTCCATGCCGAGGCGCTGGGCGGCCTTCTCGGTGTTCATCTTCAGGATGATCGACGTCCCGATCCCCATGCCGCAGACGGCGACGATCTTCATGGATTGATCCCCTCGAACTGGTGGATGGTGTTCAGCACCTCGTCGACCGAGGCCGCTGTCGCCAGCGCCCCCATCACCTCGGCATCGGACGCCATGGCAGCGACCGTCGCAAGGGCGTCGCTGTGCGCCGAGTGGTCCCGCGCGGCCAGCCCGACGACGAGCCGCACGGGGTCGTTGCTCGCGTGACCGAACGCGACGGGCTCGGCGAGGGTGACGAGCGACAGCCCGGTCTGCAGGACGTCGTCCGACGGCCGGGCGTGCGCCAGCGCGAACCCGGGCGCGACCACGATGTACGGGCCGAGGTCCTCGACCACGGCGATCATCGCGTCCGTGTACCCGGGCCGGGTGGCGCCGGCGGCGACGAGCCGGTCGCCCGCCGCCCGGACGGCCTCGCGCCAGTCGGTGGCGTGGACGCCGACCGCGATGGCGGTGGCCGGGAGGAGCCGTGATAGCGACCCCGTTCCTGACACCGGCTGCTCCTTCGTCACCCTGTCCAAGTCCGAGTGAAGCATGGCACTACTTGTGTGCAGTGTCGAGAGGTCTAATGTATAGAGTTGCGCAGAACCCCACGCACCCGTGAGGAGGTCCCGTGGCACACGCCCCAGCGAGCCACGCGACGGTCGCGGGGTACGGCGACCTCCTCCAGGTGGTCCGTCAGCCGCAGGGGGCGACGCGCGCTCAGCTCATCGCGCGCACCGGGCTCTCCCGCGCCACGGTGAACCACCGCCTCGACGCGCTGCTCGAGGCCGGCTACGTCGTCTCGACGTCCACGCTGCAGCGCACGGGCGGCCGGCCCGCGGAGGTGTTCCGCGTCAACCCGGCCGCGGGCTACCTGCTGCTCGCCGACATCGGCGGCAGCCACACGCGCGTCGCGCTCTCCGACCTCGGCGGCACGCTCCTGGCCGCGCGCGAGGACGACGTCGACCCGGCGCAGGGCCCCGAGCCCGTCGTCGCGTACGTCAGCACGATGTTCGACGAGGTGCTCGCCGAGGCCGGCGTGCCCCTCGAGCGCGTGCGCGGCCTCGGCATCGGCGTGCCCGCGCCCGTGGAGGTCCGCACCGGCCGCGTCGTCAAGCCGCGCGGCCTGCCCGGGTGGGACGGCGTCGTCGTGCCCGAGCTCTTCGCCGGCCGCTACCCCGGGACGATCGCCGTCGACAAGGACGCGAACGCGATGGCCCTCGGCGAGTACCGGGCCGCCCGGCGTCGGGACGCGGTCATGGTCCTCGTGAAGATCGGCATGGGCATCGGGATGGGCATCGTCGCCCACGGGCGGCTGCTCGTCGGCGACCAGGGTGCGGCCGGCGACATCGGGCACATGCCGCGCGGCACCGGGGTGACCTGTCGCTGCGGGCAGATCGGCTGCGTCGAGGCCACCGCGGGCGGGCGGTACATCGCCCAGCAGCTCGCCGAGGTGGGCATCGACGTGCGCACGAGCGCCGAGATCGACGCCCTCGTGCACAGCGGCCAGGCCGACGCCGTGCGGCTGGTCCGCGAGACCGGCCGCCGGGTGGGCGAGGTGGTCGCCGAGACGGTGAGCCTGCTCAACCCGTCGCGCGTCGTGCTCGGCGGGGGCCTCGTGGGGGAGAACGACGACCTGCTCGCGAGCGTCCGCGAGGTCGTGTACCGGACGTCGCACCCGCTGGCCACGGGGAACCTGCGGATCGAGCCGTCGGTGCTCGGCGGCACGGCGGGCCTGTGGGGGGCCGCCGAGCTCGCGCTCGACAGGTTCCTCGCGCCCGACGAGGTGGACGCCGCCGTGGCGGCGGGCGTGCGGTGGGTCCAGTGACGGACGCAGTGACGGATGCAGTGACGGATGCAGTGACGGAAGCGGTGACGCCCCCAGGGGCGCGGACGGCGCGACGACGACGGGACGGGTGATGACGACGACGGAGGCGGGCGTGACGGGACGCGGGTGGCGGACGGCGGAGGACGAGCGCGTGGTGGCCCACGCCCGGGTGCTGCCGCTCGACGTCGTGCAGGCCAAGGGCTCCGGCCACGCGGGCACGGCGGTCTCGCTCACCCCGGCCCTGTACGTGCTGTTCCAGGAGTTCCTCCGCCACGACCCGGCCGACCCCGCCTGGCCCGGGCGCGACAGGTTCGTGCTCTCTGCGGGCCACGCGAGCCTCGCGCTGTACGTGCAGCTCTACCTGTCCGGCTACGGCCTCGAGATGGACGACCTGCGCCGCACCCGCACGTTCGGCTCGCGCACGCCGGGCCACCCCGAGCACGGCGTCACGCCCGGGGTGGAGACCTCGACGGGGCCGCTCGGGCAGGGGCTGGGCCACGCCGTCGGGATGGCGATGGCGGCCCGGCGGGTCCGCGCGCTCCTCGACCCCGACGCGGCGCCGGACCAGAGCCCGTTCGACGTGCGGGTCTGGTGCCTCGCGTCCGACGGCGACCTGCAGGAGGGCGTCTCGCACGAGGTCGCCGCGCTGGCCGGGCGGCAGCGGCTCGACCGGCTCGTCGTGCTGTGGGACGACAACCGGATCTCGATCGAGGGCGGCACCGACCTCGCGACCGCCGAGGACACCGCGGCCCGGTTCGCCGCCTACGGCTGGCGGGTGCTCGAGATCGCGGACGCGGAGGACGCCGCCGAGGTCCGCGCCGTGCTCGCCGAGGCGACCCGCCCGGCCGGGGCCCCGACCTTCGTGCGCCTGCGCACGCGGATCGGCCACCCGATGCCGCACGTCGGCGGCACGGCCGCCGCGCACGCCGGCGCGCCCGGGGCCGAGGAGGTCGCCGCGACGAAGGCCCTGCTCGGCGTCCCCGACGAGCCGTTCACGATGCCGGACGACCTGCTCGCGCACGCCCGCCGCGTGGGCGAGCGGGGGGCGGCCGCCCGCGCGGCCTGGACCGAGCGCCTCGCGGCGTGGCGGACCGCGCACCCCGACCGCGCCGCGCTGCTCGACCGGCTCGAGGCCGGCGCGCTGCCCGACGGCTGGGAGCGGGCGCTGCCCGCGTTCGAGGCCGGCGCGAGCGTGGCGACGCGCGTCGCCTCGGCGACGGTGGTCGCCGCGCTCGCGGGCGTGCTGCCCGAGCTGTGGGGCGGCTCGGCCGACCTCGCCGAGTCGACGGGGCTCGCCGTGCCCGGCTGGTCGGACGCGCTGCCCGAGAACCCCGAGGGCCGCCAGGTGCACTTCGGCATCCGCGAGCACGGGATGGCCGCGGTGCTCACCGGTGCCGCGCTGTTCGGCCTGACGCGCGCCGTCGGCTCGACGTACTTCGTGTTCTCCGACTACCTGCGGCCGGCGCTGCGCCTCGCCGCGCTCATGCGGCTCCCGGTGACCCTCGTGCTCACGCACGACTCCCTCGCCGTCGGCGAGGACGGCCCGACCCACCAGCCCGTGGAGCACCTGTGGTCGCTGCGGGCGGTGCCGGGGCTCGACGTCGTGCGGCCCGCGGACGCCCGCGAGACGGTCGCCGCCTGGCGCGTGCTGCTGGAGCGCGGCCGGCCGGCCGCCCTCGTGCTGAGCCGGCAGGGCCTGCCCGTGCTCGACGTGCCCGACGACGCCGTGCTCGCCGGGGTGCGGCGCGGCGCCTGGGTGGTCGCGGACGACCCGACGCCCGACGTCGTGCTCCTCGCCACGGGCTCGGAGGTCGCGCTCGCGCTCGCCGCCCGGGCGGAGCTCGCGGGGCGCGGCGTGGCCGCGCGCGTGGTCTCGGCGCCGTGCCTCGAGTGGTTCGCCGAGCAGGACGCGGCGTACCGCGACGCCGTGCTGCCGCCCGGCCTGCGCGCGCGGGTCGCGGTCGAGGCCGGCGTCGACCAGGGGTGGTACCGGTACGTCGGGCTCGACGGGCGCGTCGTCGGCGTCACCGACTTCGGCCTGTCCGGGGCCGGGGACGCGGTGCTGGCCGCGCGCGGGATCCACCGCGACGCGGTCGTCGAGGCGGCGCTGGCCTGCCTGGGGCGCGCATGACCGTCCTCACGCTCGTGCGCCACGGACGGACCCCGTGGCACGACCCGACCCGGTACGCGGGCGACTCGGACGTGCCGCTCGACGAGGTCGGCGTCGCCCAGGCCGCGGCGCTGGCGGCGTGGGCGGCCGGGCGCGGGTTCACGTCGCTCGCGTGCTCGGACCTGCGCCGGGCGATCGACACCGCGGGCGCCGTCGCGGCCGCGACGGGGCTGACGCCCACCGTCGACCCGCGCCTGCGCGAGCCGCACTTCGGCCTGGCCGAGGGGCGCACGCTGGCGGAGCTCCGCGCGGCAGAGCCCGAGCTCGTGGCCCGGTTCGAGGCCGACCCGGTGGCGGCCGCGTGGCCGGGCGCGGAGCCGCCCGCGGACGTCGCGGACCGCGGCATCGCCGCCCTGCGCGACGTGGCCGCCCGGGACGCCGACGGCGCCCCGCTCGTCGTCGCGCACAGCACCCTCCTGCGCCTCGTGCTGTGCCGGCTCCTCGGCGTTCCTCTGCCCGAGTACCGCCGCGCCCTGCCGCGGCTCGACCCCGCCACGCTCACGGAGGTGGTCATGCGACCCGACGGAACCACCGGCCTGCTGCGCTACAACGCACCCTTCGAGGGGTGGTCCGCGTGAGCGTCCTGCGCGGGATCGGGGTCGGCCGCGGGGCGGCGGTCGGCCCGGTGGCGGTCGCCCGCCCCGCACCCGCGCTCCCCGCGGAGGAGCGCACGGACCCGGAGGTCGCGGACGCCGTCGTCGCCGACGCGCTCGCCGCGATCGAGGCCGTCGCGGACGCGCTCGACCAGCACGC
>JAAZAC010000152.1 GCA_012514545.1 Actinomycetales bacterium
GAGAGGCGGTCCAGCTCGTCGTCGCCGGTGGCGATGTCGCCGGCCGCCGCGCCGAACGCGTCGAGCACGAACCCCGCCAGCCGCGGCGAGAACACGGCGTCGCCGCCCGCCACGCGGCGGATCGCGTCCGACAGGTCGGGGCCGCTGATCGCCTTGGTCACGTAGCCGCGCGCGCCGGCGCGGATGACGGCCACGACGTCCTCCGCGGCGTCGGACACCGACAGCGCGAGGAAGCGCACGGTCCCCAGCAGGTCCGCGCACTGCTGCAGGACCTCGGCGCCGCCGCCGCCCATCCCGCCGGGCAGGTGCACGTCGAGCACCACCACCGGCGGCTGCAGCTGCCGCACCAGGGCGACGGCGCTCTCGACGTCGTCCGCCTCGCCCACCACGCGGATCGACGGGTCGAGCGAGGCGCGCACCCCCGCCCGGAACATGAGGTGGTCGTCCACCAGGACGACGTCGAGCTGCTCAGCCATGGTTCTCCCTCGGCAGGCACAGGTGCACCTCGGTGCCGCGCCCCGGCCTGCTCTGCACGGTGGCCGTGCCACCCCGGCGGGTGACGCGACCGATGATGGACTCTCGCACGCCGAACCGGTCGACCGGAACGGCATCCAGGTCGAAGCCGTCCCCGTGGTCGCGCACGAACACCTCGACCTGCTCGTCGGTGACCTCGAGGTACAGCGAGTACGGCGGCCGCCCGTGGCTCACCGCGTTGACGAGCGCCTCCCGGGTGGCCTGCAGGAGGGCGTCCGTCCCGGCGTCGGGCACGGCGTCGCCGACGACGACGACGTCCACCGCCACGGCGCGGGTGTCCTCCACCTCGGCGACCACGCCGCGCAGGTCGGACGCGATCGAGGTGCCCGGCGTGCGGCGGTCGTCGTAGAGCCACTCGCGCAGCTCGCGCTCCTGGGCCCGCGCCAGGCGGGCCACCTCCTCGGCGTCGTGCGCCTGGCGGCGGATGAGCGCGAGGGTCTGCAGCACGCCGTCGTGCAGGTGGGCGGCGATGTCCGCGCGCTCCGACTCGCGCGCGCGGGCGGCCCGCTCGTCGCCCAGCTCGCGGACGAGCCGCAGCCACCAGGGCGCGAGCACGAGCGCTGAGCCGACGAGCACGGACAGCGCGGCGACCGCCGAGCGGATCAGCGCGTCCACCGGCTGCTCCTGCCCGACGACGAGGAAGACCGCCACCGCGACGAGCACCGTGCCGCCGACGAGGCGCAGCACGCTGATCGGCAGGCGGCCGACCGCGTCGCCCGCGCGCCGGTCGCGCTGGATCGCGTCGAGCTGGCTCCACGCGAGCGCGACGCCCGCGAGCGCGATGAGGGCCGGCAGCACCCACGAGGCGCCGATCTCGACGCCGCTGCGCACCGCGTAGAAGAGCGCGGCGCCCGCGATGAGCAGCAGGCCGATGCCGACCTCCGCGATCGGCAGGCTCTTGCCCTGCAGGCGCAGCCGCGGCGCGAGGCGGGCGAGCGCGGGGGCCTGCGCCTCCTGGACGACGACGTGCGGGTCGCCGACCGGGACGGTCACCCAGAACCACAGGTAGAGCAGGGCACCCGCGCCGCCGACGAACGTCAGCCCGACGAAGATCAGCCGCACCAGCCCCACGGGCAGCCCGAGGTGCAGGGAGAGCCCGCGGCACACGCCGCCGATCACCCTGCCGCGCGGGGGCCGCCGCAGCGGGAGCCGTGGTTCCACGAGCAGCATCGTCACACGTCGAGGCCCGGTCGCGGACGGACGAACGGCGCCCTCGCGGGCGAATCAGGTGCGGATTCAGGGTACGAGGCCGCCCCGGCTCAGGGTCGGGGCCGCGGACTTTCAGGGTGACCTCCGGGACCGGCCCCGATGTGGCGGGCGGCGCGGCGTCGGCAGCATGAGTGCCATGAACGAGACCCCTGCCCAGCCGAACCCCGGCTTCCCCGGCGGCGGCGCCGGGCCCGACCCGTCCACCCCGCCCGTGGCCCCGCCGCCCGCGGCGCCGCGATCCGGCGCCGACGCGTTCTTCGACAGCATCCGCCGCACCGGCCTGTTCCGCTCGGACGAGCGCTGGGTCGGCGGCGTCGCCGGCGGGATCGCCGCCCGCCTCGGGATCGACCCGCTCGTCGTCCGCGGCCTGTTCGGCGTGGCGACCCTGCTGGGCGGCGTCGGTCTCGTCCTCTACGGCATCGGCTGGCTCCTGCTGCCCGAGCAGCGCGACGGCCGCATCCACCTGCAGCAGCTGTTCCGCGGGGACTTCGACGCCGCGGTGATCGGCGGCTTCGCCGCGATCCTCATCGGCATCGGCGTGCCCGACGGCGTGTTCATGCCCTGGTGGAACGGCAACAGCGGCTGGTGGCGCGGCATCGCCGGCATCGCCCTGCTCGTCGTCGTGGTCGCGGTCATCGCCTCGCTCGCGGGCCGCAGCCGCGGCACGGGGCCGACGACGTCGCTGCCCCGCACGCCCCCCTACGGCCAGCCCGGCCCGATGCCGCCCTACGGCGGCCCCACCCCGCCGCCCTACGGCGGCCCGACGCCCCCGCCCCCGTACGGCGGCCCCACCCCCGGCGCCCCGACCCCGGGCGCGACGGCGGCCGGCCCGCAGCCGGCCCACGGCGGCCCCACCCCGGCCGTCGCCTACCACCACCCGGAAGGAACCTCGATGACCACCGCCCCGCCCGCCGCGCCGGCCCCCCAGGGCTACGGACCGGGACCCCACGGCCCGGCGTACGTGCCGCCGCGGCCGCCAGTCCCGCCGGTGCCCCCCGGGCCCGCGACCTCGCTGCCGGCCACGTCGCGTCCCGCCGGCCCCGGCGTCCGCCCGGTGGGCCTCGTCGTGGCGCTCAGCCTGCTCACGTGGGCCGGCCTGCTCTACGCCGAGCGCATCGGCCGCTTCGACGCGCCGGTGCTGCTCACCGCGGCCGCCGTCATGGTGGTCCTCGCCGGCCTCGGCGTCGCGATCTCCGGCGCGCTCGGCCGTCGCAGCGGCGGGCTCGGCGCCCTGGCCGTGCTGACGCTCGTCGTCATCGTCCCGATCGCCGTCGCCTCGAGCCACACCTGGCGGACCGGCGCGTTCATCGGGAACGTGCGCTACCAGCCGACCGAGGTCTCCGTCGCGGAGGAGGGCTACAGCGTGTTCGCCGGCGAGGTCGTCCTCGACCTCACCGAGCTGCCCGCGTCGGACGACGTCGTCGAGGTGCCCGTGCACCTGGGCGCCGGCGAGCTGCGGATCATCGTGCCGGACGACGGCGCGTACACCGCGCGCGTCCGCCAGCCCGCCGGGGAGTTCACCTGGCCGGGCGAGCCCACCGTGACCGGCGTGACCGACGGCGGCTGGCGCACCTACGAGTCGCCGGCGGTCGCCGACGGCGCCGAGCCCGAGATCGCGCTCGAGATCACCATCGGCGCCGGGAACCTGACCGTCGAGGAGGACTGATGGCCACCGACCGCGGCCCCGACCGCTCCCCCGACACCCCCGACACCCCCGACCAGACCGACGACCGGCCCACCGAGCCGCTGACCAGCGCTCCGGACGACCCCGGAGCCCAGGAGGACACCGTGACCCCCACCGACACCGGCCCCACGAGGGCCACCGAGACCACGGACGCCGGACCGACGCCGGCCGCCTCGCCGGGCACCCCCGCGGCGACGGCGACCGCCCCCGCCCCCGCCCCCGCCCCCGCTCCGCGCGGGATGCGCGTCGGCACGATCGTGTGGGGCCTCGTCCTCGCGGCGATCGGCGCGGGCGTGCTCGCCTGGGCCATCGGCGTCAGCTTCGACGTCGAGCTCGCGTTCATCGTCCTCATCGCGGCGGCCGGCGTGCTGCTGCTCGTCGGCTCGCTCGCCACGATGGTCCGCCGGCGGCGCTGAGGCGCCGGACGGCAGACGACGAGGGCCGCACCCCACGGGGTGCGGCCCTCGTCGCGTTGGGCTCGGGTGTCAGGCGGTGGCCTCCGCCGCCGCCGACTTCGGCGCGAGCTTCAGCAGCGCGTACCCGAACAGGAGGTTGAGGACGCCGACGCCGGCCGCGAAGGCCGCGACGCCGAACGCGATGATCGAGGAGAAGAGCGAGGTGCGCAGGAACGACGCGTTCATGACCGTGGCACGGGCCGGGTCCTCGCGGTCGAGCTCGGCGTAGGTCTTGCCATCGGAGCTCTCCAGGGCGTGCTTGTTGATGATGTCGGCCTGGAAGTAGGCGTCGAGCGGGCCGTCGACGGTCTTGCCGGCGAACATCACCGCGTCGTCGGGGACCGTGATGTTCTCGGCGACGAGCTGGCTGCGGACCATGCCCCAGGTGACGCCACCGGCGATGATCATGACGGCGCCGGCGATGATGGCAAGGATGCCGATGATGCGGACGGCCTTCGTGTTGGCCATGATGCGATCCCTTCCCAGGATTCAGGGTTCCGGCTCCGGTGGCACCGGTCCGGGGAGCTCGCGTCTGAGCTCGTGAGGTTGAGCGTGCCAAACCCGCGACTGTGTGACCTGGGTCGATGGTCCGCCGGACCAAGGTCCCGTTTCGCACGGCAAGTCTCGATGGCACCTCGTGGAAATGCCCAGCCGGACACGCGCATTTAACACAGAACCGCTGCGTGTCGTGCCTTCGGCCCGGCCCACGGCGGCCCTCATCCTGCGAGCGCCGCCGCGCGCGCGTACTCCGCCTGCGCCGCCGCGAGCGTCGTCCGCCAGCCCTGCACCGGCCGGTGCAGCCGGGCGTGCGACGCCAGGCGGTGGAGCAGGTCGCGGTCGGACGCGAGCCGCACGAGCGTGCGCGCCATGCCCGCGTCGTCGTCGACGAGGAGACCGTCGACGCCGTCGGTGACGAACTCGGCGATCCCCGTGCCGGCGCGCGCGACGACCACGAGGCCGGCGGCGCGCGCCTCGAGCGCGGCGACCCCGAACGCCTCGAGCACGGCCGGCGCGACGAACACGTCGGCGCCCGCGTAGGTCGCGCGGACGGCGTCGCGCGGCACCCGGCCGCGCAGCGTCACCGCGTCCTGCAGGCCCCGCCGGGCGATGCGGCGCACCATCGCCCCGCGCTGCGGGCCGTCCCCGAGCACCTCGAGCGTCAACGCGCCGGGCTCGAGCTGGGCGAGCGCGTCCTCGACGACGCCGAGCAGCGCCAGACCGCGCTTGCGGGGGGCCAGGCGCATGGTCGCCACGCAGCGCAGCGCTCCGTCGCCGCCGCGCGGCCCGGGGGCGCCGTCGGGTCGCCACGCGTCGAGGTCCATCCCGTTCGGCACGATGCCGACGGGCGCGCCGCCGAACGCCGTGCGCACCCGGTCCGCCGCGGCCTCGCTCACCGCCGACAGCGCCACGCCGCGCCAGCGCCGGCCGGCCAGCACGCGCAGCGCCGGGACCACGCCGTCGAGCATGCAGTGCCAGGTGATCGCGACGGGGAGGCCCTCCCCGACGGCCAGCCGGGCGCCGTCGTAGGCGAACGGTGAGACGACACCCGCGTGGACGTGGACGACGT
The DNA here is from genome assembly GCA_012514545.1 of Actinomycetales bacterium. Taxonomy (GTDB): domain Bacteria; phylum Actinomycetota; class Actinomycetes; order Actinomycetales; family Cellulomonadaceae; genus Actinotalea. The sequence continues at coordinate 5,450 of JAAZAC010000152.1, forward strand.
CGGGCGCGAGGCCGCGCAGCACGCTCCGCATCCGGGGCACGGCGGCCGGGTTCACGGGCAGCTCGAACGGCAGGCGCGCGCCGAGGCGGTGCACCTGCACGCCGCCGTCGTCCTCGACGATGCCCCCGCGCTCGCCGTGCGGCCCGAGGGTGGCCGTGAGCACGTGGACGTCGTGGCCCGCGCGGGCCTGCTCGCGCGCCAGGTCGCGGACCTGCGACTCGATGCCGCCCGTCCGCGGGGCGTAGCAGTCGGAGACGTGGCAGATCCGCACGCAGCCAGGCTAGTCGGCGGCCTCGCCGGCGATGCGCACGACGACGGCGCCGCGCTTGCGCCCGGTGTCGACGTACCGGTGCGCCTCGACGATCCGGTCGAGGTCGTAGGTCCGGTCGACCACCGGGCGGATCGCGCCCGTCTCGGCGAGGCGCAGCAGGGCGGCGAGGTCGTCGGCGGTCGCGCGCGGGCTGCCGCCGACGACGCGGCGGCCGCGCAGCCGGTGCCAGGGCAGCGCGAGGAGGGCCCCGAGGCTCCCCACGACGACGAGGTGCGCACCGCCGGGCCGCAGGACGCGGCGTGCGCGCCGCAGCGGCGCGTTGCCCACGCAGTCGACGACGACGTCGAACGTGCGCGGACCGCCGAGGGCGTCCTCGACGGCGTAGTCGACGACGTCGTCCGCACCCAGGCCCCGGACGAGGTCGGCGTTGCGCGCGCTGCACACGCCGGTGACGCGGGCCCCCGCGTGCTTCGCCAGCTGCACCGCGAGCACGCCGACGGCGCCCGACGCGCCGTTGACGAGGACCTCGGCCCCGGGGCGCAGGCGGGCCGCGCGCAGGAACGCGAGCGCCGTCGCGCCGCCGAAGAGGAGCGCGACGGCGTCCTCGAGCGACAGGCCGTCCGGGACGTGCGCCACCGCGTCGGCGGGGACGGAGACGTACTCGGCGTGGCCGCCGAAGCGGTCGCCGGTGGGGGCGGCGACCCGGTCGCCCGGGCGGACGCCCGTCGCCTCCGCGCCGACCTCCTCGACGACGCCGGCCGCCGTCATCCCGAGGACGCTGCGGCGCGGTCGGCGGAACCCGAGCAGGAACGGCGCGACGACGCCGAACCCGGGCGGCAGGTCCCGCGCGCGCATCCGGTGGTCCGCGACGCTGACGTCGGAGGCGACCACGCGGACGAGCACGTCGCGCGGGCCCGGGGTCGGGCGCGGTACGCGCTCGAGCGACACCACCTCCGGGGGGCCGTACTCGCGGTGCACGGCGGCGCGCATGAGGACCGGGCGGGTCGTCGTGGTGTCCATGGTCGCTCCTCGGCCGGAACCCGCCGGCAGTCGGACCTTACTACGTAAGGTTTACGCCGTAAGGTACGGTGAGGCCGACCCCGCGTCAACGGTTTCGCGGCAGGAGACCGCGAGGTGAGAAGGTGGCCGGGTGGCGGAGCCCAGCACGACGACACGGCGCCGCGGGCGGCTGACGCGCGACGCCGTCCTGCGCCGCGCGGTCGAGATCGCCGACGCGCACGGCGTCGAGGCGCTGACGATGCGCCGGCTCGCCGAGGACCTCGGCGTGGAGGCGATGTCCCTCTACCACCACGTCGACGGCAAGGACGGCCTGCTCGACGGCGTCGTCGAGCTGGTGCTCGAGGAGGTGCTCGACGCCGTGGGGCGCCTCGAGGAGGACGAGTCGACCCGACCGGAGGACTGGAAGGCCGCCGTCCGCGCGCGCGTCCTCGCGGCGCGGACGGTCATGCTCCGTCACCGGTGGGCGCCGGCCGTCATGGAGCAGCGCGACCGCATCGGGCTGGCCGCGGCACGGCACGTCGACGGCGTCGTCGGGATCATGCTCGGCGCGGGCCTGCCGGCCGACCTCGTCCACCACGCGCTCCACGCGCTCGGCAGCCGCCTCTACGGGTTCGCGCAGGAGCTGGGCGAGCCGAAGGACGATGCGGACGCCGAGGCGATGGCCGCGATGGTGCCGCTCGTGCCGCACCTCGCCGCCATGCTCTCCCAGGTGGCGCACGACGACCCCGACAGCACGCTCGGCTGGTGCGACGACCAGACCGAGTTCGAGTTCGGGCTCGACCTGCTGCTCGACGGGCTCGAGCGCCGCGCCCGCGGCGCCTGAGCCCTGCCCGCGGCGCCCGACGGCCCCGGCGCCCGGCTCACTCCCACTCGATGGTGCCCGGCGGCTTGCTCGTCACGTCGAGCACCACGCGGTTGACCTCGCGCACCTCGTTGGTGATGCGGCTGGAGATCCGGGCGAGGACGTCGTAGGGCACGCGCGCCAAGTCCGCCGTCATCGCGTCCTCCGAGCTCACCGGCCGCAGGACGACGGGGTGGCCGTACGTGCGGCCGTCGCCCTGGACGCCGACGGAGCGGACGTCGGCGAGGAGCACGACCGGGCACTGCCAGATCGAGCGGTCCAGCCCGGCGCGCGTGAGCTCCTCGCGCGCGATCGCGTCCGCGGCCCGCAGCACCTCGAGGCGCTCGGCGGTCACCTCGCCGATGATCCGGATGCCCAGGCCCGGCCCGGGGAACGGCTGCCGCCACACGATCGCCTCGGGCAGCCCCAGCTCGACGCCGACCGCCCGCACCTCGTCCTTGAACAGGGTGCGCAGCGGCTCGACGAGCTCGAACTGCAGGTCGTCCGGGAGGCCGCCCAC
>JAAZAC010000153.1 GCA_012514545.1 Actinomycetales bacterium
CTCATGAAGCCGCGGCTCATCCTCGCGATGATCCTCGGCGGCGCCGCCGGCATCCTCACCTTCGTCGTCACCGGCGTCGGCCTCACCGGCCCCGCCTCGCCGGGCAGCATCTTCGCCTACTCGGCGGTGGCGGCCCGCGGCGACCACCTCGGCGTCTACGCCGGCGTGCTCGCGGGCGCGATCGTGAGCTTCATCGTGGCGTCCTTCCTCCTGGGCTTCGGCCGCAAGGAGAAGGCGGAGCCCGTGGGCGACGGCGACGCGGCCGCCGAGCTCGACGCCGCCAAGCGTGAGGTTGCCGAGCGCAAGCAGGCGTCGAAGGCTGGCGTCACGGCCTCGACCACCGAGCCCGGCGCCTGACCCGACCGTAAGGAGCAGCCATGACCACCATCGACGGTGCGAACGTCCGCAAGCTCGTCATCGCCTGCGACGCAGGCATGGGCAGCAGCGCGATGCTCGCCGGGACCGTGCGCAAGCAGCTCGCCGCGAAGGGCGTGACGGTCGAGCACACGCCCGTCGCGCAGATCCCCGCCGACGCCGACCTCGTGCTCACGCACGCGGGCCTCGCCGACCGGGCGCGCGGCGTCGCGGGCGACATCCCGGTGGTGCCGTTCCAGCTGTTCCTCGGCGACCCCGCGGTGACGAAGGTCGTCGCCGCGATCCAGCAGGGGACGACCGTCGATGTCTGACGGTCGCGCGGCCGGCCCGGCCGCCCTGCTCGTGCCGGACGCCATCCGTCTGCACGAGCGGGCGGCCGGGAAGGCCGACGCCATCCGGGCCTGCGGCGAGGTGCTCGTGGCGACCGGCGCGGTCGCCCCGGAGTACGTCCCCGCCATGCTCGAGCGCGAGGAGTCGGTGTCCACGTACATCGGCGAGGGCGTGGCCATCCCGCACGCGACCCTGGCGGGCAAGGCGGCGGTCCGCCGCGACGCGCTCTGCTTCCTGCGCTTCCCCGACGGCGTGGACTGGGACGGCGAGACCGTCACCGTCTGCATCGGCATCGCCGCCGTCGGCGACGGGCACCTCGACATCCTCGCCGAGCTCGCCCAGATCCTGCTCGACCCGGAGCGCGCCGCCGCGCTGCGGGAGGCGACGACACCCGACCGGGTGCTCGCCATGCTCACCCCGGCGCCGGAGGACGACCCGACAGGGCCCGACGACGGCGCCGCACCTGCCGAACGAGGAGAACGATGAGAGTCCTGCGGTTCCACGCGCCCGGCGACGTCCGACTCGAGGACGCGCCCGAGCCGACTCCCGGCCCCCGGGAGGTGAAGATCCGCGTCCGCGCCTGCTCCACCTGCGGCACGGACGTGAAGATCACCAAGTTCGGCCACCACCACATCCACCCGCCGCGCGTCATGGGGCACGAGCTCGCGGGCGAGGTCGTCGAGGTCGGCGCCGAGGTCGCGGGCGGCTGGGCCCCGGGCGACCGCGTGCAGGTCATCGCGGCGATCCCGTGCGGCGAGTGCGGCTTCTGCGCCCGCGGGCAGATGAACATCTGCCCGAACCAGGTCTCGATGGGCTACCACTTCGAGGGCGGGTTCGCCGAGTACACGATCGTCCCGGACGAGGTGCTCCGGGTCGACGGCCTCAACCGGATCCCGGAGGGCCTGTCCTTCGCCGAGGCGAGCGTCGCGGAGCCGCTCGCGTGCGCGCTCAACGCGCAGGAGCTCGTGCGGATCGACGAGGGCGACGACGTCGTCGTCGTCGGCGCCGGCCCCATCGGCTGCCTGCACGTCCGCCTGGCCCGCTCCTACGGCGCGGGGCGCGTGTTCCTCGTCGAGCTGAGCCGGGAGCGCCTGGAGATGGCCGCCGCGCTCGTCCACCCGGAGGCCGCGATCTGCGCCGCCGACGAGGACCCGGTCGCGCGGGTGCGCGAGCTCACCGACGGGCGGGGCGTGGACGTGGCGATCACGGCCGCGGCCTCGGGCGCGGCGCAGGAGCAGGCGCTGCAGATGCTCGCGCGCGGCGGGCGGATCAGCTTCTTCGGCGGCCTGCCCAAGGACAGGCCGACCATCACGCTCGACTCCAACCTCGTGCACTACAGCGAGCTGACCATCGTCGGCGCGAACGGCTCCAAGCCGGAGCACAACAAGCGCGCGCTCGCGCTCATCGCCGAGGGCAAGGTGCCGGTCGCCGACCTCATCACCCACCGCCTCCCCCTGGAGCAGGCGCTGGAGGGCATCGGCATCGTCGAGCGCGGCGAGGGCATCAAGGTCACGATCGAGCCCTGAGCGCACCGAGCGGCGCGGGCGGCAAGGAGGAGCCATGGCACAGCGCACGGTCGTCGTCGCGTCGCAGGTCGGCCTGCACGCGCGGCCGGCGAAGCTGTTCACGCAGGCGGCCGCGGCGGCCGGCGTCAAGGTCACCATCGCCAAGGGCGACGGGCCGCCCGTCGACGCCGCGAGCATCCTGCGCGTGATGGCGCTCGCCGTGAAGCACGGCGACGAGGTGACCATCGCCGCCGAGGGGGAGGGCGCCGACGAGGCGCTCGACCGCCTGGCCGAGATGCTCGCGACCGACCTCGACGCGGTCGAGGCATGAGGACCCTGCGGGGCGCCGGCGTCGGGCGGGGGGCCGCGGTCGGGCCGGTGGCCCGCGCGCACCCCTCGCCCGTGGTGCCGGACGGCCCCGCCGAGGCCGACCGCGAGGCCGCCGCGCGCACCGCGGAGGAGGCGTTCGCGGCCGTCGCGGACGCGCTCGACGCGCGGGCCGAGGCGTCCTCGGGGACGGTGGCCGGGGTGCTCGGCGCCGCCGCGGCGATGGCGCGCGACCCCGAGCTCGTGGGGCACGTGCGCACGCGCATCGAGCTCGGCCAGCCCGCGGCGGTCGCGGTCGACCGGGCCGTCGCCGAGTTCGTCGACCTGTTCCGGCAGGACTCCTTCCTCGCGGAGCGCGTGACCGACCTGCTCAGCGTCCGCGACCGCGTCGTCGCCCGGCTCCTCGGGCTCCCCGAGCCGGGCGTGCCCGCCCTGACCCGGCCGTCCGTCGTCGTCGCCCGGGACCTCGCGCCCGCCGACACCGCGGCGCTCGAGCTCGACAAGATCCTCGCGATCGTCATCGAGCAGGGCGGTCCCACGGGCCACACCGCGATCATCGCCGGCCAGCTCGGCATCCCGTGCGTCGTGCGCGTCGCCGGCGCCGTCGACCTGGCCGACGGCGAGGAGGTGGCCGTCGACGCGGCGGCGGGGCTCGTCGTCGTCGGGCCCGACGACGAGGTGCGCGCCCGCGTCGCGGCGCGCCGCGCGGCCCTGGCCGCCCTCGCGGAGCGGCGGGACCCCGGGGCGACCGCGGACGGCCACCCGGTCGCGCTGCTCGCCAACATCGGCACCGCGGAGGACGCGGAGCGGCTCGCGGACGCCGCCGTCGAGGGCGTGGGCCTCTTCCGGACGGAGGTGCTCTACCTCGGGCGGGCGGACGAGCCCACGCAGGCCGAGCAGGCCGACGTCTACGCGCGCGCGTTCGACGCGCTCGGGGAGCGCAAGGTCGTGGTGCGCACGCTCGACGCCGGCGCCGACAAGCCGCTCGCGTTCGTCACGCGCACCGACGAGGAGAACCCCGCGCTCGGGGTGCGGGGCTACCGGCTCGTGCGCGCGTCGGAGCACCTGCTGCGCACGCAGCTCGCCGCGATCGCGCGGGCCGCGGAGCTCACCGGCACCGCGCCCTGGGTCATGGCGCCCATGGTCGCGACCGCGGAGGAGGCGGCCGCCTTCGCCGCCCTCGCGCGCGAGTGCGGGATCCGCACGGTCGGCGTCATGGTCGAGGTGCCGTCCGCGGCGCTGCGCGCGGCGGACGTGCTCGCCGAGGTCGACTTCGTCTCGATCGGCACGAACGACCTCGCCCAGTACACGATGGCGACGGACCGGCTCCTCGGCGACCTCGCCGACCTGCTCGACCCGTGGCAGCCCGCGGTGCTCGACCTCGTCGCGGCGACCGCGGAGGCGGC
>JAAZAC010000154.1 GCA_012514545.1 Actinomycetales bacterium
GCCGTCATCGCGGAGAGCTTCGAGCGGATCCACCGCTCGAACCTCATCGGGATGGGCGTGCTGCCGCTGCAGTTCCCGGCGGGCCGGTCCGCGGACTCGCTCGGCCTGGACGGCACCGAGACGTTCGCGATCACCGGGATCACGGCGCTCAACGAGGGCACGACGCCGCGCACCGTCCGCGTCACGGCGACCGCCGACGACGGCCGGACCGTCGAGTTCGACGCGGTGGTGCGGATCGACACGCCCGGCGAGGCGGACTACTACCGCAACGGCGGCATCCTGCAGTACGTGCTCCGCTCGCTCGTCTGACCGGCGCCGGCAGGCCTGGCGCGGCCCGCCCGCGCGCGAGACGATCGGGCATGGCCGACCAGGTGGCGGTGGAGAACGACGGCGACGTCGACGCGTTCCTCGACGCGGTGACGCCGGGAGGGCGCCGCGAGGACGCCCGGACCCTGCGTGTGCTGCTCGAGCGCGCGACCGGGCAGCCGGCCCGCATGTGGGGCACGTCGATCGTGGGCTTCGGCCGGTACCACTACCGGTACGCGTCGGGCCGCGAGGGCGACGCCCCGGCGGCGGGCTTCTCGCCGCGCAAGGCGAACCTCACGGTGTACTTCGTGCTCGGCTTCGACCGGTTCGCCGAGGACCTCGCCCGGCTCGGGCCGCACACGACGAGCGTGTCGTGCCTGTACCTGAAGAGCCTCGACGGCGTGGACCTCGCGCTCCTCGAGGACATGGTGGCCCGGTCGTACCGGGACGTGGTCTCCCACGAGTGGCCCGGGGCCTGACGGCGTCGGTCAGGCGCGCTCGGCGGACAGCTCGGCGACGGCGTGCCGCCCGATCGCGGCGAGTGCCGGGTCGGCCGGGCGCAGCACCATGGCGGCCGCCAGCGCGACCGCCCAGCCGCGCGCCCGGCGCCAGGTGGCGTCGTCGGCGGCCCCGCGCTCCGCGAGGCGGGCGCGGAACGCGGCGCGGCCGGCGGCGTCGAACGTCAGCCAGGCCGTGGCCAGGTCGCACGCCGGGTCGCCGGCGGTGAGGTCGCCGAAGTCGACGAGCCCGGTGAGCCGGCCGCCGGCCACCAGGAGGTTCGCCGGGTGCGGGTCCCCGTGCGCCCACAGGCGCGGGCCGGACCACGCCGGGGCGGCCAGCGCGTCCGCCCACAGCGCGCGCAGGTGGCCGTCCGGGTCGACGCCGGGCAGCAGGAGGCGCTGGCGGACGGTGCCGTCGCGCCGGGCGAGCGGCACCGCGCGCACCGGGTTCCCGGGCGCGGCGGCCTCCGCGGGCACGTGCAGGTCGGCCAGCGCGTCCGCGAGGTCCGCGGTCCAGGCGCGGCGCGCGGACGGCGGCGTCCGCCACGCGGGCTCGCCGGGCACCCACGGCACGACCGCCCACGGGTACGGGTAGCCCTCGCCGGGCTCCCCGGCGCGCAGCGGCGCCGGGACCGGGACCCGGACGAGGCGCGCGAGCCCGGGCAGCCAGCGCAGCTCGTTCCGCAGCAGCGCCGCGGCGGCCTCGCGGCGCGGCAGGCGGACCGCGAGGTCGTCGCCGAGGCGCCACATCTCGTTGTCCCACCCGCCGTCGGCGTGCCGCAGCGGGAGGTCGGCCAGGTCCGGGTGCTGGGCGGCCAGCAGCCGGCGCACGAGGCCGGCATCGTCCGCGGCGACAGCGACGTCGGCGGGCGGCCGGCGGCCCACCACGCCCGCGAGGGCCGCGAGCGTCCCCGCCGGGTCGTGCAGGATCACGAAGCCGTCGCCGACCACGCGCGCGGTCCCCGCATCCACGGGGTCGGTCGCCGCCCACGCCGGGTCGGCCAGGCCGAGCTCGACCTCGAGCCCGCCCGGCAGCGCGCAGCGCACCTCGGTCAGGTGCGGCCCCCACGCCTGCACGCGCCCGACGGCGGCGCCGGCCCCGAGCAGGTCCGCCACCCAGGCGGTGTCGGCCGCGCGCGCGGCGCGCGCGTCGGTGACCAGGACGAGGTCGACGTCGGAGTCGTCGCGGGCCCGCGCGGCCGCCCACGAGCCGCACAGCCCGACGCCGAGCACGTCGTCGTGGGCCGCGGCCCAGCCAGGGACGCGGGCGAGGAGGGCGGCGACGGCGCCGGCGTGCCGGGGGAGCGGGCTCATGCGCGCTCGGCCGCCGTCCGCACGGCGTCGGCGAAGGCGCGCAGGCCGGCCTCCGCCGCGGGGACCAGCGCGGGCAGCGCCGCGTCGGCGGACCGGCGCAGGTCCTCGGCCCCGCCCGGGGGCAGGCCGGCGGCCGCGGGGCTCGCGAGCCACTCCTCGAGCAGGGGGCGGTCCACCTCGACGTGGAACTGCAGCCCGAGGGCGCTGCCGGCCCGGAACGCCTGCACCGGCGTGACGTCCGTGCGGGCGAGCAGCGTGGCGCCCGCGGGCAGATCCGCCGCGTCGCCGTGCCAGTGCAGGACCGTGGGCCGGGGCCCGAGCGGCGCCAGCACCGGGTCGTCGGCCACGACGTCGACCGGGGCCAGCCCGATCTCCGTGCCGTGCGCGGGGTGCACGGTCGCCCCGAGCGCCCGGGCAAGGAGCTGCATGCCCAAACAGACGCCGAGCACCGGCACCTCCGCCGCCACTGCATCGGCGAGCAGGCGCCGCTCGGCGGCCAGGCCCGGGTGGCGGGCGTCGTCGTCGGCGCCCATGGGCCCGCCCATGACGACCAGCCCCGCGAGGCGCGCCGCCGGGGGCAGGTCCGGGTCGGCGTCGTCCAGCACGCTGCGGACGGCGACGGGTACGCCGCCCGCCCCCGCGGCCAGGGCCGTCGCGACGAGGCCGGGCGTCTCCCACGGCGCGTGCTGCAGCACGAGGACGGACCGGGGCATGCGCGCCACCCTAGCCACCCGGCCCGCACCGGCCGCGCAAGGAACCGCCCTGCCGGGACACGAACGGGGTGTGAGAGACGACGCGGCGATCACGGGCGGGAGGCGGCCCGGCGGGCCGCGGATCGGGGTCCGGACGGCGGTCCGGTCGACGGCAGCGCTGACCGCGGTGGCGGTGCTCGCCGCGTGCGGCGGGGGAGGCGGGGGCGTGCCCGACGACGTGCGCGGGGACGTCGCGTTCGTGGGCGTGGCCGCGGAGGCGACGCACGACGACGCGATGGCGGCGGCGTCCGTGCGGCTCGCCGCCCGGCTCCTGGACCTCGGCGAGGAGGGTACCGACGTCGTCGTCTCCCCGGCGAGCCTTCAGCTCGCCCTGGCTCTGCTGCGCGAGGGCGCGAGCGGCCGGGCGGCGGAGGCGATCGACGCCGTCGCCGGCCTGGGCGGGAGCGAGGCGGTCGCCCACCTCCGGGCCGCGCTGGCCGCGCACGACGGCGACCTCGACGACCTCGACCGGGACGAGCCGCCCCCCACGCCGCTGCTGCACGTCGCGGACGCCGCGTTCGTGCAGGAGGGCGTCGAGCCCGCGCCGGGCTTCCTCGAGCGGATCGCGCGGTACCACGACGCCGGCGCGCACGCGGTGGACTTCGGCGGGGGCACGGCGGGCCCGGTCCTCGACGCCTGGGTCGCGAAGGAGACCGGTGGGCTGCTCACGAAGAGCCCCCTGACGCCGACGCCGGACACGCTCCTCGTGCTCATGAACGCCGTGACGTTCGGCGCGCGGTGGGCGACGCCGTTCCCCGGCGAGGGCACGTGGGACGGCGCGTTCCTCCGCGCCGACGGCACCGAGGTCCAGGTGCCCCTCATGCGCGGGTCGGCCCGCGTCCCGTACGTCGAGGGGCACGGCTGGTACGCGGTCGAGCTGCCCTACACGGACGGCTTCGCCATGCGGCTCGTCCTGCGCGACGGGGGCTGGCCGACGGCGGACACCTGGGCGGACGCGCACGCCCGGCTCGACGCGGCGGGCCGCGTCGAGCTCGAGGTCGTGCTCCCGCGGTGGGAGACGGACACGACGCTGGACCTGCTGCCCGCGCTCGAGGACCTGGGCCTCGGCTCCCTGCTCACCCCCGGCGACCTCGACGGCGTGCTGCCCGACGCGTTCGTCGGCGGCATGGCGCAGGGTGCGACCATCACCGTCGCCGAGAAGGGGACGGTGGCCGCGGCGGTCACGTCGGTCGCGATCGCGGGGGCCGCACCGGGGGACGTGGTCGTCGAGGTGCGGTTCGACCGGCCGTTCGAGTACCAGGTCGTGCACGAGGACACGGGCCTCGTCCTCTTCGCCGGCCGCGTGGCCGACCCGTCCTGAGGCCCGTGCCGGGCCCGGCCGGCCGGTCAGCGCCGGGCGTGGGCGAGGATCGACACGACGGCGCGCACGACCTCCCGGGCCGTCGACCCGTCCGCCGCGGCGTGGTCGGGGTTGAACTCGACGACGGTCATGCCCGCGAACTCCGGGCGCGCGGCCAGGATGCCGAGCGCCTGGACGAGCGTCGCGACCCGCAGCCCGCGGCCGTACTGGGGCACGTCCGCGGCGGGCAGCAGCAGGTAGTCGAGCACGTCGACGTCGAGGTGCACGACGAACCCGTCCCGCGCGCGGCTCGCCGCCTCGGCCGCGTGCACGGCGGTCGCCACGGGGTCGGCGGTGACGTCCCCCGCGGTGAACCGCAGCGAGGGCACGAGGCCGTGCACGTCCTCGTCCTCCTCGGCGAAGCCGTAGAAGCAGACCCGGTCCGGGGTGAGGAGCGGGCGCACCGGTCCCACGCCCGCGAGGGCGTCGACCGCGCCCGGCAGGTCGAGCAGGTGGGCCATGCCCATCGAGTCGAGGATCGGCTCGTCGGGGTGGTCGCCCGGCAGCTGGAGGTCCTGCCCGCCGTCGACGTACACGACGCCGACCTCGCGGCCCGCCGCGGCGAACGCGCTGACCAGGGAGATCGCCAGCGTGCACTCGCCGCCGAGGACGAGCGGGCGGCGCCCGGCGGCGACGATCTCGCCGATCGCGTCGGCCGCGTCGCGGACGACCTCGACGACGCGCGCGACGTCGTTGGGCTCGTCCGACGAGCGGGCCGCGCGGAAGCGTGCCTCGGTCCGGTCGCCGTGGTCGACCACGCTGAGCCCGGCCGAGCGCATCGCCTCGACCAGCCCGGCCTCCCGCAGCGCGCGCGGTCCCTTCTCGAGCCCCGGCCAGTGCGCGGCAGCGCTCGACGGCACACCGAGCACGCCCCAGCCCCGGCGGGGCGAAGTGTCGTCGGCCATGCCCGCCAACCTAGGCAACCGGCGCCGATCCCGCACCGGGCCGCGCTGGCACCGGGCCGCGCTGGAGCCGGGCCGCGC
>JAAZAC010000155.1 GCA_012514545.1 Actinomycetales bacterium
CTGCTCGTCGCGCTCGCCCTCATGCTGCTGCTCATCCGCAACCTCTTCGGGCTGTGGGTCGTGCTCGTCGGCGGCGCGGGCGTCGCGGCGGTGACCTGGGCCGCGACGCCGGCGGTCCAGACGGCGGTGGCGACCGCCCTCGCGTGGTTCTGGCTCCTCGCCGCCCCGCGCGCCGTCCTCGAGCTCGCCCGGCGTCGGGGCCCCGCCTCCGACGCCGACCAGCTCGCGCGGCTCACCCGCCTCCCGGCGGCACTGTGGGTGCTGCTGCTGCTCGCGGCGACCGTCACCACCGCCGTCGCGGGCGGGCGGCTCCTCGTCGCGGCGGCGCTGGCCGTCGGAGGGTGAATCGCCCGTCTCGCCCGGCCGGAGCCTTCCGCCCGTCTCGCCAGGCGAGCACAGTAGAGGTCATGACAGCGCTGGTCGTCTACGAGTCGATGTACGGCAGCACGAAGGCGATCGCGGAGGCGATCGGGGAGGGCCTCGCCCCCGCGGGCCCGATCCGTGTCGAAGAGGTGAGCGCGCTCGCCGTCACGCCCGGCTCGCGCACGATCTCCCCCCAGATCGACCTGCTCGTCGTGGGCGCCCCCACCCACGCCTTCGGGCTGAGCCGCCCGAACACCCGCCAGGACGCCGCCGCCGACGCGCCCGGCGGCTCCGTCATCTCGTCCGGGAAGGGCATGCGCGAGTGGCTGGCCGAGATCAGCCTGCCGCTCGGCGGGACGCTCTTCGCGGCCTTCGACACCAAGGTCGTGCGCCCCTCCCTGCCCGGCTCCGCCGCCAAGGGGATGCACAAGGCCCTCGTCCGGATGGGCGGCCGCCCGGTCGCGGACCCGCGGACCTTCGCGGTCATGGGCAAGTCCGGCGGCCTCGTCGAAGGCGAGCTGGAGGCGGCGCGCGCCTGGGGCGCCGAGCTCGCCGCGCGGGTCGCCTCGGGCTCGCGCGCCTGACGCCCTGACGGGCCGCCGCGGCGCGGGGTCGCCGCCCCTCAGCGTGCGAGCGCGTCGACGAGTCGAGTGAGGCCGGAGGCGAGGCGCCAGCGCTCGGCCAGCGCGGTGAGCACCCCGGGGTCGCGCGGCGCGAGCGGCAGCGCGTCCGGCACGTCGGGCAGCGGCAGGTCGGTGGCCACGCGCACGACCCCGGGCGCGACGGCGAGGTAGTCGCGCGCGTCGAGGAGGCGCCGCCGCTGGGTCGCGGTCAGCCCCGCGTCGCCCTGCTCCGCCGCCGCGAGCAGGGTCTCGAGGTCGCCGTAGCGCCGCAGCAGCGCGACGGCCGTCTTCTCGCCGATGCCCGGCACGCCCGGCAGGCCGTCGCTCGGGTCGCCGCGCAGCACCGCCATGTCCGCATAGGCGCGGCCGTCCGGCACGCCGTAGCGCTCGGCGAGGCGCGCCTGGTCGACGACGTCGAGCTGCCCGATCCCCTTGACCGTGTAGAGCACGCGGACCTCCGCCGCGTCGTCGACGAGCTGGAAGAGGTCCCGGTCGCCCGTGACGATCTCGACCGGCGAGCGCTCGACGGCCGGGCGCGCGGCCTCGCGGGCCGCGTAGGCGCCGATGACGTCGTCGGCCTCGTAGCCGGCCACGCCCACCCGGGCGACGCCGAGCGCGTCGAGCACCTCCGCGATGATCGGCACCTGCGGGGCGAGGGCCGCGGGGACGTCCTCCTCGCCGGAGGCCGCGCCGTCGGGGGCCGCGCCGTCGGGGGCCGCACCGTCGGGGGGCGCGGCCAGCCGGTGGGCCTTGTACGAGGGCAGCGCGGCCACGCGGAACGCGGGCCGCCAGTCGGCGTCCCAGCAGGCGACGAGGCGGCCCGGCCGCCGCGCGACCACGAGCCGGGTCATCATGTCGAGGAGCCCGCGCACGGCGTTGACGGGCGTGCCGTCGGGCGCCCGCCCGACGCCCTCCGGGACGCCGTAGAACGCCCGGAAGTACAGCGACGCCGTGTCGAGGAGCAGGAGGGGCCGCGCGCCTGTCATGACGGCACGGTAGCCGCCGCCCGTCGGGCGGCATCCGGGCGGGCCGGTTAGCGTGTCCGGAACCAATGGCCCTTCGACGGCGGGAGCGTCGGGTGAGCACGATGCGCGTGGTGCGCGTGGCGACCGGGCAGGGCCCCGTCGCCGAGGTGCCGTTCGCCCTCGACACCCTGCGCCGCGTGCGCGCGGTCGTGCGCGACGTCGCCGAGGCGGCCGGGCTGGCCCGGCGCCGCGCGGACGAGCTCATGGTCGTCGTCAACGAGCTCGCCGCGAACAGCGTGGACCACGGCGGCGGGCGCGGCACCGTCCGCGCGTGGGTCGAGCACGGCGCGGTGGTCGTGGAGGTGTCCGACGCCGGTCGCCTCGCCGACCCGGGGGGCGCCGGCCGCACGGTCCCCCGGCTCGACCAGGACCGCGGCCGCGGGCTGTGGATCGCGCGCCGGCTGGCCGACTCGCTCGAGATCCGCTCGACCGCCGACGGCACCGTCGCCCGCGTCGTCGTGCGCCGCTAGGGCGTCGCGGCCCGAGCGTCGCCGGGCCGCCCGCACCGAACGAGGGGCGCGACGAATGAGGGCCGCCGCCCGCCTCCCGACGGACGACGGCCCACCCAGAGCATCACCCGCGGGCAGGCTCCTTGGGCACGACCCGCGCGTCCGGGCCGGGGAAGAAGAGGGTGCGCTCGCCGGAGTCCCGCCACTCCACGAGGAAGGGCGGCTCGCCGTCCGGGTGACGCACCTCCACGACCCGACCGTGCCGCACGGCACCCGAGATCACGTTGGACTCGACGACGATCTCGTCGCCGACCGACGCCTTCATGTCACCCTCCTGATCCGTGCCCTCGTGGGGCACAAACCTCTCGGACAACCTCCATCATGGCTCAGGCGGGGCGTGCCGCGCGCGGGACCCGGGACCCTCCCGCCGGCCTCCCTCGCGGCCCCTCGCGGCCCCCGTCCCGCGGTTTCGAGACCTCGCGGCGAGATCGAGGTCCCGGAGTCTCGAGCTCGCCGGCAACCCCCGAGCTGGGCGGTGGGGGGCGGGGCTGCGGGCAGTGGGGCGGCGGGGGCGGCCGTGGCGTCGGGAGCTCAGTCGGCGGGGACGGTGCGCGGGCGGGCCCACGCCCGCAGCGCGGCGACCTGTTCCGCCATGACGACGCTGAGCGGCCGGGTGGCCGCCGCCTCCCGGAGGAGGTGCTGCACGGTGACCGGGCCGCCGTCGTCGTGCGCGGCGTAGGCGGCGGACACGACGACCTGCTCGATCTCCGCGCCCGAGAAGCCCTCCGTCGCGGCCGCGAGCGCCGCGAGGTCGCCCGGGCCCAGCGCGATCCCGCGCTCGGCGGCGTGGATGCCGAAGACCTGCGCGCGGACCTCGGCCGACGGCAGGTCGACGAAGAAGATCTCGTCGAACCGGCCCTTGCGGACCAGCTCGGGCGGCAGCCGGGAGATGTCGTTCGCGGTGGCGACGACGAACACCCGCCCGCGCTTCTCCGCCAGCCACGTGAGGAACGTGCCGAGCACGCGCTGCGCGGCCCCGGCGTCGCCGTCGGAGGCCGCCAGCCCCTTCTCGATCTCGTCGATCCAGACGACGCACGGCGCCATGACGTCGGCCGTCGCCAGCGACTCGCGCAGCCGGCGCTCGGACTCCCCGACGTACTTGTCGTGCACGCCCGCGAGGTCCATGCGCAGGAGGGGGACGCCCAGCACGCTCGCCGCCACC
This sequence comes from Actinomycetales bacterium, assembly GCA_012514545.1. GTDB lineage: Bacteria > Actinomycetota > Actinomycetes > Actinomycetales > Cellulomonadaceae > Actinotalea. Next base: position 3,683 of record JAAZAC010000155.1, read on the forward strand.
TTCGCCGCGAGCGACTTGCCGCAGCCCTGCACCCCGAGCAGGAGCAGCCCGCGCGGAGGCGAGAGGTCGGGCGCGGAGCCGTCGAACGCGGGCCGACGGCGGCGCAGCCACTCCTTGACGCGCCCCATCCCCGCGAGCGCGTCGACCGGCATCGTGTCGTACTCGAACGAGAGCACCCCGCCCCGGGCGAGCAGCTCGTACTTCGCCTTCGCGACGAGGGGGACGTCGTCGGCGGTGATCGCGCCGTCGTGGAAGATCGCGGTCCGCGCCAGGCGGCGGACGTCGGCCTCGGGCAGCCCGGCGAGGTTCTCCACGAGGAGCCGGATCGACGTCTCGTCGGCACGCACGGCCTGGCCGTGCTCGGCGACCCACTCGCGCGCGACGTCGTCGACGATCGCGCGGCGCGCGGCGGCGTCGGGGTAGGCGAGCTCGACGCGCGCCGCGAGGTGGGCGAGGTCGGCGGGCAGCTCGATGTCGTGGCTGACGAGGACGATCGTGCGCGGGCTGCGCTCGAAGCCGAGGCAGACGTCCTTGACGAGGCGCACGAGCGTCGGGTCCGTCAGGTACGGGTGGAGGTCGAGCATCACGTAGACGCCGGGGATCGCGTCGAGCAGGTGGGTGAGCACGCGCTCCGGCTGGGCGTTGAAGCCCTGGGCGCCGCCGAGGTCGACGTCGAGCCGCCGCAGCCCGGAGGTCACCGTCCACTCGAAGACGGGCGCGGGCGGGTTGAGCGCGCGGGCCGCCTCGACGACCTGGGCGACGGCGCGGGCCTCGTCCCGCGTCTCGAGGACGACGAGCGGCACGTGGCCGCGCAGGATGGCGAGCAGGTCGCGGTTCATGCCCGTGAGCCCGCGATCCATGGCGCGGAACGTAGCACGCACGCCCGCCCGCAGGGGTTTCGCATCCCCGCGCGCCAACGGATCATGGCTGCTCCGGCGCGACCCGAGGAGGCACCATGGCGCAGCCCACGGAGGAGACCTACGACGTCGTCGTCATCGGGGCGGGGGCGGTCGGCGAGAACGTCGCCGACCGCGCCTCCCGGACGGGGCTGAGCGTCGCCGTCGTCGAGCAGGCCCTCGTCGGGGGCGAGTGCTCCTACTGGGCGTGCATGCCGTCCAAGGCACTGCTGCGGCCGGGCGCGGCGCTCGCCGCCGCGACGGCGGTGCGGGGCGCGGCCGGCGCGGTGACCGGCGGCGTCGACGTCGCCGCGACGCTCGCCACGCGCGACGCGATCGTGCACGGCTGGGACGACGGCTCCCAGGTGGACTGGCTCGAGGGCGCCGGCCTGCACCTCGTGCGCGGGCGGGGGCGGCTCGCGGGCCCGCGGCGCGTCGAGGTCGCGGACGACGACGGCGTGCTGCGCGCCGTGGTGCACGCCCGGCATGCGGTGGTCGTCGCGACGGGCAGCGCGCCGACGGTGCCGGACGTGCCGGGCCTGGCCGAGGTCGACCCGTGGACGAGCCGGGACGCGACAGCGGTGCGCGACGTGCCCGGCTCGCTCGCCGTCGTCGGGGGCGGGGTGGTCGGCGCCGAGATGGCGACGGCGTACGCGGACATGGGCGCGCGGGTGACCCTTCTCGTGCGCGGCGACCGCCTGCTGCCCGGCCTCGAGCCGTTCGCGGGAGAGGCGGTCGCCGAGGGGCTCGCGGCCCTGGGCGTCGACGTGCGGCTGCGCACTCAGGTCGTGCGGGCCGCCCGGGTGCCGGGCGACTCCCGAGTGCGGCTGCACCTCGGCGACGGCGGGTCGCTCGAGGCCGACCGCGTGCTCCTCGCGACGGGCCGGCGCCCCCGGACCGTGGACCTCGGCGTCGAGACCGTGGGCCTCGCGCCCGGGGCGCCCCTCGAGACCGACGACGCCGGCCGGGTCACCGCCGTCGCGGACGGCTGGCTGTGGGCCGCCGGGGACGTCACCGGCCGCGCCCACACGACCCACCAGGGCAAGCACCACGCCCGCCGCACCGGCGACGTGATCGCCGCGCGGTTCGGGGGCGGTGACGCGGACGGTGCCGCGGGTGGTGCCGCGGGTGGCGGCGCTGACGGTGCAGCGGGTGGCGGCGCGGACGGTGCCGCGGAGGCCGCGCTCGGCGACGCGCTCGCCGAGGGTCCCCGGCTCGCCGACGGCGCCGGCGCGCCCCAGGTGGTGTTCACGCGTCCGGAGGTGGCCGCCGTCGGGCTGACGGAGGAGGCCGCCCGGCGCGCGGGGCGCGAGGTCCGCGTCGTCGACGTGCCGTTCGCGTCCACCGGCGGCGCGACGGTCTTCGGCGACGACGCGGGCGCGGCCCGGCTCGTCGTGGACGCCGACCGCGAGGTCCTCGTCGGCGCGACGTTCGTCGGCCCCGAGGTGGCCGAGATGCTGCACGCGGCGACGATCGCCGTCGTCGGCGAGGTCCCCCTGCGCCGGCTCTGGCAGGCCGTGCCGCCCTACCCGACGCGCAGCGAGATCTGGCTCCGGCTCCTCGAGGCGTACGGCCTCTGAGGGTGCCGGGCCCGGGCGGCCGGGTCAGTCGGTCGCCGCGAGCGCCGCGTCCGAGGAGAACACCAGCCCCAGCGTGATCTCCCCCTGCTGCAGGGCGGCCTTGGTCAGCGGGCCGCCGGCGTCGAGCGAGGTGAACTCCGCCACGTCGAGGCCGTAGAGCTCCTCGAGGCCCGGCTGGCAGAACGGCCGGTCCGGGCACTCCGGCGGGCCGCCGAGCACGATGCCGCCGCAGGCCTCGGCGAGCTCGCTGAGGGTGCGCACGCCGTGCTCCTCGGCGAACGCGACCGTCACCGCGAAGGCGTTCTGGTCCTGGGCCGCAGCGGGCTCGCCGAACACGAGGCCGACCTGCGCGCCGAGCTCGGTGAGCGCGGTCATGGTCGCCTCGAGGTCGGAGGACGCCACCGCGGGGGCGTCCGCACCGTTGATCTTCTTGTTGAGGAACTCGGTCAGCGTGCCCGCGTACTCCGGCACCACCGTGAGGTCGCCGAGCTCGAGCGCCGGCTGGTACGTCTCGCGGTTCCCGATCGTCTGCGTGCTCGCGTCGAACCCGGCGGCGTCGAGCGCCGCGGCGTAGATCTCGGCGAGCGTGGCGCTCTCGGAGAAGTTCGCGGCGCCCACGAGGACGGCCGCGCCGCCCCCGACGTCGGACTGGTCGTCGAGGCCCTGCGCGGCCACGAACTCCGCGGCGACCTCGCTCGAGGTGCGGCGCTCGACGTCGACGGCGCGGTTGAGCTCGATGAGCGTCTGGGTGTCGAGGGTCGCGGACACGGCGTCGAGCACCGGCAGGAGGTCCGGGGACGCCTCGGCGGCCGCGGCGTTCACCGCGGGCACGACGTTGTCCACCGTCTGCAGCCCGAGGTCGTCCTCGAGGACCACGAGGGCCTCGTCGGCGATCGGCTCGCACGCGGCGGGCGCCGCACCGTCCGTCTCGCTCGCCGTGGGTTCCCCGCCCAGGGTCCCGGAGGAGCCGGCCTCGCCGCAGGCGGCCAGGAGGAGCAGGAGCGCCGCGGCGGCGCCGACGGGAGCGGGACGGATGCGCATGGGACCCCCAGGTGTGCGTTCGTGGCGAAACGGGCCACTTCACCCGCATCGTCCACCACCGTAACCAATGGCCCCGACGCGGGATTCCGCCACCGGCGCGGGCCCCGGCCGCCCCTCAGGCCGCGGCGACCTGCGCGCGGTCGCGGGCCCGGACCCGCATGGGCGCGGGCGTCAGCGCCCGTTGCAGCCCTGCCAGGACCGCCTCGACGAGCAGGCACAGCGCGGCCACGAGCACGCCCCCGGCCACGACCTCGCCGAACCGCCGCGTGGCGAACCCGGTGACGATGATCGTGCCGAGCCCGCCGCCGCCGACGAGCGCCGCGAGCGGCACCGTCGCCACGACCTGCACGGCCGCCGTGCGCAGGCCGGCGCCGATGAGCGGCAGCGCCAGCGGGAGCTCCACCGTCGCGAGCACCCGCCGGCCGGACATGCCCATCCCGACGGCGGCGTCGCGCGCGGCCGGGTCGACCTCGCGCACGCCCGTGAACGCGTTCGACAGGATGGGCGGCACCGCGAAGATCGCCGCCGCGACGACGGTGGGCCGGTTGCCGAAGCCGAGGCCCGTCGTCGCGAAGACGTACAGCAGCGCGAGCGTGGGCAGCGCGCGCGACGCGTTCGAGGTGAGCACCGTGAGCCCGCCGCCCCGCCCGCGGTGCCCGAGCCAGATCCCGACGGGCAGCGCCACGACCGCCGCGAGCGCCACCGCCGCCGCCGACATCGCGAGGTGCTCCGCCGCGAGCGCCGGGACGCCGCGCGGCCCCTGCCAGTTGAGGGGGTCGTTGAGCCAGACGAGCGCCTGGCGCAGCACGCCGTCGTCGTTCACCGGGCACCTCCCCGGGCGTCCGCGGCGCGCGCCCACGGGGCGGCGAGCCGACCCGCGAGCCACCACGCGGCGTCGGCCACGAGGGCGAGCGCGACGGTGAGCAGCGTCGCCGTGACGATCTCCGCGCGGTACTGCGAGTTGAAGCCGCGGTACATCAGCTGCCCCAGGCCGCCGTACCCCACGACGACGCCGATCGTCGCCAGGGCCACCGTCGTCACCGTGGCGAGCCGCAGGCCGGTGACGACGGCGGGCAGCGCGTTGGGCAGCTCGACGGTCAGGAGCGTGCGGAGCGGGCCCATGCCGAGCCCGCGGGCGGCGTCGACCACCGCCGGGTCCACGCCCTGCAGCCCCACGAGGACGTTGCGGACGAGCACGAGCAGCGCGTACATGACCAGGCCGACGAGCACCGTCTCGCGCCGGTCGCGCAGCAGCGGGTACAGCACGGCGAAGAGCGCGAGGGACGGGATCGTGTAGAGCACGCCGGTCAGCCCGAGGACCGGGCCCGCCAGCCGCGGCCGGCGGTGCGCGACGAGCGCCAGCGGCAGGGCGACCACCGCGGCGACGGCGACCGCCTGCACGGTCAGAGCGACGTGCTGGCCCAGCGCCTCGGTGATGTCCCCCCAGTTCGCCTGGACGTAGTCCCAGGAGAACCAGGGGTTGGGCGCCGCGCCGGTCACCTCCCGCACGCTACCCACCCCCACCGACGCCGCCCAACGCCACCCCTCCCTCCCCGCCCCCGCCCCCGCCCCCGCCCCCGCCGCCCCCGCCCCGCAGAGTGGAACGAAACGAGGTCGAGGGGCGCGGAGTGGAACGAGATGACGGCAGATCGTTCCACTCAGCGGTGTGGGGGCCGGCGTGGGGGCCGGCGTGGGGGCCGAGGCGAGGCGAGGGCGAGGGCGCAGCACGGGCGGGGGCCGTGTGCGCGTCGGCGGCGGCCGGTAGCGTCGAGGCCCATGAGCGACGCCGGCGCGGCCCGGCCCACCCCGGCCGCCGACCCCGACCCGGTCATCGTGTTCGAGGGCGCCCGCGCGGTGTACGCGAACGGGACGGTCGCGGTCGAGGGGCTGGACCTCCAGGTCCGCCGGCACGAGCTCATGGTGCTCGTCGGCCCGTCGGGCTGCGGCAAGTCGACGACGCTGCGCATGGTCAACCGCCTCGTCGAGCTCGCCGCGGGCCGGGTGCTCGTCGAGGGCGCCGACGTCGCGCGCACCGACCCCGTGGCCCTGCGCCGCCGCATCGGCTACGTCATCCAGCACGTCGGCCTGTTCCCGCACCGCACCGTCGCGCAGAACGTCGCGACGGTCCCCGTCCTGCTCGGCTGGTCACGCGAACGCACGCGCGCCC
>JAAZAC010000156.1 GCA_012514545.1 Actinomycetales bacterium
CAGCCGCTCGGCGTACAGCGCCCAGCCCTCGCCGTGGCCGCTCACCCAGCAGAGCAGGCGGCGCCAGCTGTTGAGGGTCTGGCGCAGGTACACCGCCTGGCCGATCTGCAGGTGGTGGCCGGGGACGCCCTCGTGGTACACGGTCGTCTTCTCGCGCCAGGTGTTGAACGTCGTGACGTCCGGCGGCACGGACCACCACATGCGGCCGGGCCGGGAGAAGTCGTCCGAGGGACCCGTGTAGTAGATGCCCCCGCTCTGCGTGGGCGCGATGCGGCACTCCAGCCGCAGCACGGGCTCGGGGATGTCGAAGTGCACCCCGTCGAGCGCGGCGATCGCGGCGTCGGAGGTCTCCTGCATCCACTCCCGGAGGGCCTCGGTGCCGTCGAGGCGTCGGGCCGGGTCGGCGTCGAGCACCTCGACGGCCTGCTGGACGGTGGCGCCCGGGCCCGCGATCTCGGCCGCGACCGCCTCCTGCTCGGCGACGATGCGCGCGAGCTCCTCGAGGCCCCAGGCGTAGGTCTCCTCCAGGTCGACGCGGGCGCCGAGGAAGTACTGCGACCACAGCGGGTACCGGTCGGGGCCGGCGGCGTCCTGCTCGGGCGCCTTCGGGGCCAGCTCGTCGCGCAGGAAGCCGGCGAGCTCGCCGTAGGCCCGACGCGCGGCCTCCGCGCCGTCGCCGAGCGCCTTGCGGATGGCCTGGCAGGCGGCGGAGTCGTCGAGGGCGGCGTCGACGTCGGCGCTCGTGACCAGCTTCGTGAAGAACGACTCCGGCCCGGCGAGCTCCTCGGCCTGCGTGATGCACTCGCGCACCTGCCGGATCGGCGCGACGCGGCCGCGCGAGGCCGCCAGGCGCAGCGACTCGGCGACGCCCGCCGCGGCGTCGGGCAGGGCGGCGAGCCGCAGCGCGATGTTCTCCCAGTGCTCCGGCGTGGACGTCGGCATGAGGTCGAAGACGTCCCGCATCTCCTGCACCGGCGAGGCGATGTTGTTGAGCTGGCCGGTGAGCTCGTCCGCCTCGTACAGGGCGAGCTCGAGCCCGAGGCGCTCGCGCATCGCCGCGACGGTCACCCGGTCGACGTCGTCGGACACCGAGCCCGTGTCGAGCTCGGCGAGGACGTCCCGCGCCGCGGCGGCCTGGGCCTCCCAGCCGGCGGGGGAGAAGTCGGTCATGAGGTGGTCGTACCCGGCGACGCCGATGGCGGTGGCCGCGAGGGGGTTGAGGCGGCAGAAGGTCGTGACGTACTGGTCGGCGACGGCGTCGACGGCGCTCGGTGCCCGGGAGGGCGTGGTCTGGGTCATGCAGCCGACCCTACGACCCCGGCGGGCCGGGCCGTGCGGGACGGCGCGCGCGGGCGCGGATCCGGGTCCGCGCGGTGTCGGTGCCGACGTCTAGCGTGCCCGCGTGGGGCGGCCGCGGCGGGCCGCCGGGAGGGAGGGGGCGATGACCGAGGAGCCCGTGTACGGCGCACCGGAGTTCGACTGGGGGATCCTCGAGCGGCCGACGGCGCTCGCGATGGTCCGGGGCCAGCTGGAGTTCTCGTGGCTCGAGCTGCGCACGCGCCTGCGGACCGTCGTCGACGACGCCGAGCTCCACTGGGAGCCGGCGCCCGGCGCGCTCCGCGTGGTGCGCCGGGGCGAGGAGCGCACGCCGCGCACGCTGGGCGTCGGGGAGTGGGTCGCGGAGTGGCCGGCCGACGTGGACGCGCCGAACCCGCGGACGATCGCGTGGCTCGTGGCGCACCTGACCGAGACGGTGCTCGAGCGCTGGGAGTGGACCTTCGGCGGGCACCGCCTGCGCCGGGAGGACCTCGACGTGGCGGGCGAGGCCGGCCCGGCGGTCGCGCAGCTCGAGCGCTGGGTCGACGCGTGGCGGTCGGGGATCGCGGGCCTGGCGGAGGACGACGTGTTCACGGTCGGCCTGTCCCAGGCGACGCCGATCGACGCGAGGGCGCCGTTCGGCCACCTGGTGCTGCACATCAACCGCGAGATCATCCACCACGGCGCGGAGATCATGGCGCTGACCGACCACTACCGCGCCGCCCGCGCGGCGTCGGCGCACTAGGGGCTCGGGCCCGGCCTGCCGGCCGGCCCGCTCGCCCGGCCCGGTCCAGGTCCGGCCCGCTCAGGCCCGGCCGCTCCAGCGCCACGCGTCGGCGCCGCGCGCCAGCGGCCCGCGCAGCCGCTGCGCGCCGTCGACCCACCGGCGCCGGTCGGCGGCCGCGCGCCGCGCCGCGGCGGAGGACGCGCCCGGCGCCCCCGCCCGGCCCGCGACGATCCCGGCGACGAGGGCCGCGAGCTCGAGCTCGTCGGGCGCCCCGCGCAGCACGCGCACCCGGGGGGTCACAGCGGGATGTTCCCGTGCTTGCGGCTCGGCAGAGCGGCACGCTTCGTGCGCAGAGCGCGCAGCGCGCGGACCACCTGGAGCCTGGTCTCGGACGGGGCGATGACCGCGTCGACGTAGCCGCGCTCCGCGGCGTCGTACGGGTTCACGAGGGCCTCCTCGTACTCGGCGACGAGGCGCGCACGCTCCGCCTCGACGTCGCCGCCGGCGTCGGCCACGGCCTTGAGCGTGCCGCGGTGGAGGATGTTCACCGCGCCGCTCGCGCCCATGACCGCGATCTGCGCCGTCGGCCACGCGAGGTTGACGTCCGCGCCGAGCTGCTTGGACCCCATGACGATGTAGGCGCCGCCGTACGCCTTGCGCGTGATCACCGTGACGAGCGGGACCGTCGCCTCGGCGTAGGCGTAGATGAGCTTGGCGCCCCGGCGGATGATGCCGTTCCACTCCTGGTCGGTGCCCGGCAGGAACCCGGGCACGTCGACGAACGTCAGCACCGGGATGTTGAACGCGTCGCACGTGCGCACGAACCGCGCGGCCTTCTCCGCGGCGTTGATGTCGAGCGTGCCGGCCATGTGCAGCGGCTGGTTCGCGACGACGCCGACCGGGTGCCCCTCGACGTGCCCGAACCCGACGAGCACGTTCGGCGCGTACATCGCCTGCACCTCGAACAGCTCGCCGTGGTCGAGCACGTGCTCTACCACGGTCCGCATGTCGTACGGCTGGGCGTCGGAGTCGGGCACGAGCGCGTCGAGCTCGAGGTCGGCCTCCGTGACCTCGAGCACCGCCTCCTCGTCCCACGTGGGCGGGTCGGCGAGGTTGTTGCTCGGCAGGTAGCCGAGCAGCGTGCGCACCCAGTCGAGCGCGTCGTCCTCGTCCGCGCCGAGGTAGTGCGCGACGCCGGACCGCGCGTTGTGCGTGGTGCCGCCGCCGAGCTCCTCGAAGCCGACGTCCTCGCCCGTGACCGCGCGGATGACGTCCGGGCCCGTGATGAACATGTGCGACGTGCCGTCGGCCATGACGACGAAGTCGGTCAGCGCGGGGGAGTACACCGCGCCGCCCGCGCTCGGCCCGAGGATCACCGACACCTGCGGGATGACGCCGGACGCGGCCACGTTGCGCCGGAAGATCTCCGCGAACTGGGTGAGCGCCGCGACGCCCTCCTGGATGCGCGCGCCGCCGCCGTCGAGGATCCCGACGAGCGGCACCCCCGTGCGCAGCGCGAGATCCATGACCTTCGCGATCTTCTGCCCGTGCGCCTCGCCGAGCGACCCGCCGAACACCGTGAAGTCCTGGCTGTAGACGCACACCTGGCGCCCGTCGATCGTCCCGTGCCCGACGACGACCCCGTCGCCCGGGACGCGCTTGGAGCCCATGCCGAACGCGGTGGACCGGTGGCGCACGAGCGCGTCGAGCTCGACGAACGAGCCCTCGTCGAGCAGGGCGGCGATGCGCTCCCGCGCGGTCTTCTTGCCCCGCGGGTGCTGGCGCGCGGCCGCGTTCTCCTCGGCGGCGTCGACGGCGGCCTCCCGCCGGTGCGCGAGGTCCGCGAGCTTGGCCGCGGTGCCCGTGGGCGCCGTCGTGGGGGCGGGGCCGGTCGCGCGAACGTCGGTCACCCTTGCGAGGGTAGTTGTGGGTTCCCCACATCCGCTGTGCAGGATCCGACCGCGTCGGGCCCGCCGGTGTGTGGGGACCCACCAATGCGGCGTAGCGTGGCGCCCGTGCTCCCCGCCGTGCCGTACGAGCCCGCCGCCGTCGCCGCCGCCCTCGCCGCCGCCGTGCCGAGCCTCGGCGCGGTGACCGTGGTGCCGCGCACCGGCTCGACGTCCGCCGACCTCGTCGCGGCCGCGCGCGGCCCGGAGCCGCCGCCCGACCGCGCCGTGCGCGTCGCCGACCACCAGGCGGCGGGCCGCGGCCGCGCGGGTCGCACGTGGGAGACGCCGCCCGGCCAGGCCGTCACCGTGTCCGTGCTGCTGCGGCCCGGCGTCCCGGTGGGCGCGTTCGGGTGGCTGCCGCTCCTCGGCGGGCTCGCCGTCGTGCGCGCCGTGGCGGGTCTCGGCGTGGAGGCGGTCCTCAAGTGGCCGAACGACGTCCTCGTGCCGGGCGCGGGCGACGCGGAGCTCGCGGGCTGGGGCACGGCCCGCAAGGTCGCGGGCGTGCTGGGCGACCTCGTGGCCGACGCCGAGCCGCCGGCCGCCGTCGTCGGGATCGGGGTGAACGTCGGGCAGCCGGCCGACGCGCTCCCGGTGCCGAGCGCCACGTCGCTCGCGGCGCTCGGCGTGGCGGCGGAGCGGGTCGACGTGCTCGTGCGCGTGGTCCGCGAGCTGGTCGCGCTCGACGACGCCTGGCGGGCCGCGCGCGGGGACGCCGTCGCCGCCGGGCTCGCGGCGGAGTGCGCCGCCGTGTGCGCCACGCTCGGCTCGCGGGTGCGGGTGCTGCGCCCGGGCGGGGACGTCCTCGAGGGCGTCGCGGTGTCGCTCGCCGCCGACGGCGCGCTGCGGGTCGCCGACGACGCGGGGGCGGTGCGCACGGTGCTCGCGGGCGACGTCGAGCACGTCCGCGTGTGAACCGCGTCACGCGCCGGGTCTAGCCTGGCCCGGTGGACGAGCACGCCCGGCCCGAGACGCCCCTCGATCGGCTCGAGCGCCGTCTCCTCGGCGGGCCGCGCACGCTCACCCTTCGCGACCTCGCCGCGCGGCTCGACGTGCCCGAGGAGCGCGTCCGCGCGTTCTGGCAGGCCTTCGGGATGCCGCTCGACGACGAGGCGGCGATGTTCACCGAGCACGACGCCGAGGTCCTCGCCCGCCTCTTCGCCGCGCGCGACGCGAGCACGCTGCGCCCGCACGTGGCCTCGTCGCTCGTCCGGTCCGTCACGCACCTGACCGACCGGCTCGCCGTCTGGCAGATCGAGGCGCTCGTCGAGCACCTCGTCGACGACGGCATGGACGACGCCGAGGCGCGGCTGGCGCTCATCGAGCGGCTCGTCGACGCCGCCCCCGTCCTGGAGGAGCAGCTCGTCCACGCGTGGCGGCACAACCTCGCGGGCCACGCCCGCCGCCTGGCCGCGCAGGTGCAGGAGGCCGACGACCAGCCCGCCGACCGCCTGCCGCTGGCCCGCGCGGTCGGCTTCGCGGACGTCGTCTCGTTCACCGCGCGGACGGCGGGTCTCGACGCCACCTCGCTCGCCGACTTCGTGCAGGACTTCGACACCAAGGCGCGCGACGTCGTCAGCCGCGGCGGGGCGCGCACCGTCAAGACGATCGGGGACGCGGTCTTCTTCGTCGCCGACACCCCGCGGATCGGGGCGGGCGTGGGGCTCGACCTCGTCGAGGCCTTCGGCGCCGGCCCGACGCCGGTCCGCGTCGGCCTGGTCTGGGGTCACGTCCTGGGGCGGTTCGGGGACGTGTACGGCCCGCCCGTCAACGTCGCGGCCCGCCTCACGGCGGAGGCCGACCCCGCCACGGTGCTCACCGACGAGGAGACCGCCAAGCTCCTCGCCGACGAGCCGGACCTGCGGCTCGAGCCGCTGCCCGAGCGCGAGCTGCACGGCGTCGGCACCGTGCGCCCGGTGCGCGTCCGCCGGGCCTGACGCCTCAGCCCAGGCCGAGGTCGAGCGTCACCGGCACGTCGAGCTCGACCGGCTCGAGCAGGTGCGGGCCGTCGTTCGCCACCGAGCTCACCGCCGTCGAGACCGGCGTCGCGACGAGGCCCCGCGGGGCCCCGACGGCCCGCCGCAGCACGGCCATGACGTCGTCGGGGTCGGTGCGGTCGGGGTCCATCCAGTCCGCCCACTCGTCGGGGCCGAGGATCACCGGCTGCCGGTCGTGGATCTCGGCGAGCGCCGGGTCGTCGGTGGGCGCGCCCCCCGTGACGACGGTCATGGTGACGAGCCAGCGGTGGGGGTCGTCGTCGTCGCGCGACGGGTCGCGCCAGAACTCGTAGAGGCCCGCGAAGGCGAGCGGGCCGCCGTCGGCGGGGTGGATCCAGAAGGGCTGCTTGCGGGGCCGACGCCGGCCCCCGGCCTGCCCGGGCGGTTCCGGCAGCGCCTGCCACTCGTAGTACCCCTCGGCCGGTACGAGGCAGCGGCGCGCGGCGGCCGCCCGGCGGAACGCCGGCTTGGTGGTGAGCGTCTCGACCCGCGCGTTGATCATCCGGGAGCCGACGGACGGGTCCTTCGCCCAGCCGGGGACCAGCCCCCACCGGGCGAGCCGCAGCGAGCGGACGGGCTCGCGGACGGGCTCGCGGACGGGCTCTGCGTCGGCGGTGGCGTCCTTCGGGGCGCGCTCGACGACGATGCGCACCGGGTCCGTCGGGGCGACGTTCCACGACGGGGGGAGGCCCCGCGCGTCGTCGGCGACGTCCGGGGGCGCGACGGCGAACGCGTCGGCGAGGTCCTGGGCGTCCCGGAACGAGGCGTAGCGACCGCACATGCCGCCAGTCTGCCGCCCGGGCCGGACACCGCACCCGCGGTCCTCGGACGTCCCATGTCTCCACAGGGGTTGTCAACAGTGTGGAGGACTGTCCGATCCGACCGATTCGCCCGGGTCAGTGGGCGAGCGGGCAGGTCGCGCAGGCCACCGGGCGCTCCGCGCGCGGCGCCTGTGCCACCGCGCACGTGGGGCCGACCGAGCACGACGCCGTGCCGACCACGCCCGCGGCGACGAGCTCGGCGAGCACGGCCTGGACGAGGTCGAGCGGCAGGCCGGTGCGCGCGGCCACGGACGTCGGCGTGCCCCCGCGGCGCACCTCGTCGAGCACGCGCCCGACGACGCTGCTCGGCCGCTCGCTCGCCAGGTCCGCGGTCATGCCGCACCGCCGAGCCGCGAGCCGACCTGGAACACCGCCACCGCGACGAGCCACGCCACCGAGAGCTGGATCGCGACCATGCGGAGGGTCCAGCGGGCGCCGAACCGCCGCCACTCCTCGGCCGCCGTCGCCAGGCACGGGGTGTACGCGAGCACGAACACCATGAACGCCAGCGCCGCGGCGGCCGCGTGGCCGCCCGAGCTCGCGTCGAGGGTGGCCCGGAGGTGCTCGCCGAGGCCGGCCGGGCTGTCGTCGGCCACCGCGTACGACTGCGCGAGGGCGCCGACGGCGACCTCCTTGGCGACGAACCCGGTGAGCAGGGCCGCGGAGAAGTGCCAGTCGTCGAAGCCCGCCGGCGCGAACGCCGGGGCGACGCCGTGCGCCACCGCGCCGTACAGGGAGTCCTCGACGGCCGGGGCGCCCGCGTCGGCCCCCGCGCCCGGCGCCGGCACCGCCATGAGCACCCACACGAGCGTGAGCGTGACGACGATGATCGAGCCCGCCCGCGTGGCGAAGCTGTGCACGCGTGCCCACACCGACCGGGCGATGCCCCGCAGGTGAGGCCGCTGGTAGGCGGGCAGCACGATGAGCAGCGGCTCGCGCCGCACGTCCCGGAACAGCGTCCGGCGCAGCACGAGGCCGCCGCCGACGACGAGCACGAGCGACAGGACGTACATGCCGAAGATCGCCGTGCCCGCGTGCTCGGGGAAGAACGCGCCGGCGAGCAGCACGTACACCGGCAGCCGTGCGGCGCACGACGTCCAGGGCACGAGCATCCCCGTGAGCAGCCGCTGCCGGGCCGTGGGCAGGGTCTGGGTCGCGGCCACCGCGGGCACGTTGCAGCCGAAGCCGATGACGATCGGCAGCATGGCCCGCCCGTCGAGGCCGACGACGCGCATGAGCCGGTCGGCGAGCACGGCGGCCCGCGCGAGGTACCCGCTGTCCTCGAGCAGCGCGAGCGCGACGTAGATGATCGCGAGCAGCGGCAGGAAGGTCAGCACCGTGCCGACGCCGACGAGCACGCCGTCGACGAGGAGGCCGGTGACCCACGACGGCGCCCCCGCCAGCCCGGCGCGCGCGGCGTCCGCGACGGCGACCACGAGGCCGTCGACGAGCCCCATGACCGGGGCCGCGACCGTCGTCGTGAGCTCGAACAGCGCCCACATCGCGGCGAGGAAGACCGGCCCGCCCAGCCACGGGTTGAGCAGCGCCCGGTCGACCCGGTCGCTGCGGGAGACGGGGGCAGGCGCCGGCGGGTCGAGCCGCGTGACGACGTCGTCCACCCAGGAGAAGACCCGGTCGGCGGCCTCGAGCGGCTCGAGGCCGCGCGTGTCCGGGACACCGGTGAGCGGCCGGGCCCCCCGGACGGCGTCGGGCAGGTCGGCGAGCCCGGCGCCCGCGCGCGGGTCGACCCCGACCACGGGCACGCCGAGGATCGCGCGCAGCCGGTCGAGGTCGACGGCGTGGCCGCGGGAGCGGGCGACGTCGAGCATGGTCACGGCGACGGCCACGGGCCGGGCGGCGCCCGTCTGCGCGAGCAGGTACAGCGAGCGGGACAGCGCCGTCGCGTCGACGACGACGAGGGCCGGGGTGCCCGGGCGGGCGTCGAGGGTGTCCCGCACGACCTCCTCGTCCGGCGTGCGCGGGACGAGGGAGTAGGTGCCGGGCAGGTCCACCACCTGCAGCCCGGCGTCGCGCCACGTGCCGACGTGCAGCTCGACCGTCGTGCCGGGCGCGTTCATCACCGACTGCCGCGCGCCCGTGAGCGCGTTGAAGAGCGTGGACTTGCCGACGTTCGGGTTCCCGACCAGGGCGACGCTCGTGGCGTCGGCCGTGAGGATGCCGCCGCCGCCGGCGTCGTGGCACGGGCTCGTCACGTCGCGGCCCCGACGGGCGCCGGGTCCCACGCCACCCGGATCCGCGCCGCCGTCTGCGCGTCGAGCGCGACGCGGGACGCGCCGACCGCCACGACGCGCGTGCCCGCCGGCCCGCGCTGCGTCACCCGCACGCAGCTGCCGACGCGCAGCCCGATCTCGCACATCCGCAGGCACGCGCTGCAGTCCGGGTCCACGGCCAGGACCGTGACGTCGGTGTCGAGCGGGCAGTCGGCGAGGTGCACGTCACGATTGTCGGGCTGAGGTAAGGCAATCCTCAGGGACGTAGGTCCGTTCGTGCGGCCACCATGCGCGCGAGCCGCTGCGCGTCGAACGGGGCGTGCACCTTGACGTCGTTGTCGAAGTAGACGTAGACGTCCGCGTGCTCGCGCCAGGCCACGACCCGATCCGCCCAGGTCGCGAGGGCGGCGTCGTCGTAGCCGCTCACGTACAGCTCGCGGTCGCCGTGCAGGCGGACGTGCACGACGTCGCTCGTCACCTCGAGCACGAGCGGCCACCGGCCCGCGGTGTCGGCCACGACCAGGCCGACGCCCCGCTCCCGCAGCAGGGCCACCAGCTCCGGCGTCGCGAAGCTCTCGTGGCGGACCTCGAGCGTGTGCCGGACGGGCCGGTCAGCGTCGGCGACGGTCAGCGCGCGCCCCGCCAGCCGCGCGTCGTGCCCGCGCGCCAGCTCGGCGGCGGCCGTCGTCGTGCCCGGCAGGAGGGCGAGGAACGCGTCGAGGCGTTCGGGGTCGAAGCGGAGCCGGGGCGGCAGCTGCCACAGCACCGGGCCGAGCTTCGGCCCGAGCGCGAGCACGCCCGACGCGAAGAAGTTCGCCAGCGCCTGCTCCACCCCGCGCAGCTGCAGCATGTGCGTGACGTACCGCGGCCCCTTGACGGCGAGGACGAAGTCGTCGGGGGTCTGCGCGGCCCACGCGCGGTACGACTCGGGCCGCTGCAGCGCGTAGAACGAGCCGTTGACCTCGACCGTGTCGAGGCGGGAGGCGACGTACTCGAGCTCGCGGCGCCGGGGGAGCCCCGGCGGGTAGAACACCCCGCGCCACGGCGCGTAGCGCCAGCCCGAGATGCCGACGCGGACCTCGCCCATGGCCCCGACGGTAGGTCGCCCGGGCGGGCTGGACGAGCGGGCGGCCTAGAGGACCGGGCTGCGCCGTTCGAGCAGCAGGACGTCGCGCCAGGTGTCGCCCATCCGCCCGAGCCGCTCGCGGCGGCCGACGACGCGGAACCCGTGCCGCGTGTGCAGCGCGAGGCTCGCGGCGTTCTCGGGGAAGATCCCGGTCTGCAGCGTCCACACGCCCGCCGCCTCCGTGGACGCGATCAGCGCCGTGAGCAGCGCCGAGCCCACCCCGCGCCCGCGGGCCGCGCCGGCGACGTACACGCTGAGCTCGAGGACGCCCGCGTGCACGCACCTGTCGCTCACGGGCGAGCAGGCCACCCAGCCGACGACGGTCCCGTCCTCGACCGCGACGAACCGGTGCGCCGCCGTGTGGCCGGCGTCCCACGCCTCCCACGACGGGGGCTCGGTCTCGAACGTCGCGTCGCCCGTCGCGATCCCCTCGGCGTAGACGGCGCGGACCGCGGGCCAGTCGGCCGCCGTCAGCTCCCGGATCTCGATCCCCACGCGTCCTCCTCGGTGCCGGGGAGCCATGGTGCCACCGTCGCCGTCGCCGTCGCCGTCGCCGCCGCCGTCACCGCCACTCCGCTGTCCCGCCGTCGCAGCCGGCCGGAATAGGCTCGCAGCGTGCGCACCCGGTTGCGTGAGGTCGTCGAGGAGAGCCGGCGGATCGTCTTCTTCGGGGGCGCCGGGGTGTCGACCGAGAGCGGGATCCCGGACTTCCGCTCGGCCGAGGGCCTGTACGCCCGGGGCACCGGGACGCGGTACGCGCCCGAGCAGATCCTCAGCCGCGGCTTCTTCGACGCCCACCCCGAGGAGTTCTTCGCCTACTACCGGGCGCACCTCGTGCACCCCGACGCGAGGCCCAACGCCGCCCACCTGGCGCTGGCCGCCCTCGAGCGGGCCGGGCGGCTGAGCGCCGTCATCACCCAGAACATCGACGGCCTGCACCAGGCCGCGGGCTCGCGCCGGGTGCTGGAGCTGCACGGGAGCGTGCACCGGAACACCTGCCTGGGGTGCGGTCGGCGCTACGGGCTCCACGCCGTGCTGGCCGCGGAGGGGGTCCCACGGTGCGCGGACTGCGGGCACGTCATCAAGCCCGACGTCGTGCTGTACGGCGAGACCCTCGACCCGGCTGTCCTGCGTGCCGCGGTCGCCGAGGTGTCCGCCGCCGACACGCTGCTGGTCGGCGGCACCTCGTTGCAGGTCACACCGGCGGCCGCGCTGGTGCAGGTGTTCGCCGGGCGGAACCTCGTGCTCATCAACCGCGACGCGACCGACTACGACCGCCTGGCGACCCTCGTCGTGCGGGAGCCGATCGGGCAGGCGCTGGGCCGGCTCACCTACGGCGCGTCCTCGGACGACCCCCACGCGCCCGCCCAGGCGTAGCCCACCGGGCGGTCGCCCCAGGGCACGGGCAGCCGACCCGACGGCGCGACCGCTCCCGTGAGCACGTCGGCCACCCCGGCGCCCTCGGTGCCGGGGAGCCACGCCGCCACCGTCGCGGCCGCCCACGCGTGCGCGCCGAGGTCCACGGGCCGCCCGCTCACGACGACGACCACGGTGGGCACGCCGGACTCGCGGAGCCGGGCGAGGACCGCCTCGTCCTGCTCGCCGAGCCGGGCGCCGTCGGGCCGGTCGCCCAGCCACTCCGCGTACGGCTCCTCGCCGACGACGGCGATCGCCACGTCGTGCCCGGCGGCGCCCGTGCCGTCCGCCGACCACGTGACGGCGTCCGCGCCGAGCGCGTCGCGGAGCCCGTCGAGGACCGTCGTGCCGGGCAGGACGTCGCCGCTGCTGCCCTGCCACGACATCGACCAGCCGCCGACCTGGTGGCCGACGTCGTCGGCGTTGCTGCCGGTCACGAGCACGCGGGCGCCGTCGGCGAGGGGGAGCGTGCCGTCGTTGTCGAGGACGACGAGCGACGCGGCCACGGCCTCGCGGGCGAGCGCGCGGTGCTCGGGGCTGCCGACCGCGTCCGCGGCCGACGGGTCGACGGGGTCGGCCTCGAACAGGCCCATGCCGATCTTGACGGTGAGGATGCGGCGCACGGCGTCGTCGATCCGCTCCTGCGGCACCTCGCCGTCCGCGACCGCCTCGGTGAGGAGCTCGACGAACCGCCACGGGTCCTGCGGGACCATGACCATGTCGACCCCGGCGAGCACGGAGGCGACGACCTCGTCGCGCGTGAAGCCCGGCTCGCCGTCGAGCAGGTCGATGCCCGCCCAGTCGGAGACCACGAAGCCGTCGAAGCCCAGATCGCCCTTGAGCACGTCCGTGACGAGCCGGCGGTGGGCGTGCATCGGCTCGCCGTCGACCGAGGAGAACGACACCATGACGGACCCGACGCCGCGCTCGACGGCGGCGGCGTACGGCGCGAGGTGCACGCGGGAGACCTCCGTGCCCGGCGTGTCGCCGCGGTCCACGCCCCCGACGGTGCCGCCGTCGCCCACGTAGTGCTTCGCGGTCGCCAGCACGCCCTCCGCCTGCAGGCCGGTGACCGCCGTCGTCAGCGCGGAGACGAGGTCGGGGTCGGCGCCGAACGACTCGTACGTGCGGCCCCACCGCGTGTCCTGCACGACGGCGACGCAGGGTCCGAACACCCAGTTCACCCCCGTCGCGTGGGCCTCTCGGGCGGTCGCGCGCGCGACGCGCTCGACGAGGTCCGGGTCGCCCGCCGCGCCCAGCCCGATGTTGTGCGGGAAGAGGGTCGCGCCGTCGAGGTTGTTGTGCCCGTGCACGGCGTCCGTGCCGTAGAGCAGCGGGATCCGCAGGGGCGTCGCCGCCGCAGCCGCCTGGTAGCCCGCGACGGTCTCGGACCAGGTCGCCACGCTCCCGTCGCCCGGCATCGAGTCGCCCCCGCCGAAGACGCTGCCGAGGCGCAGCGCCGTGACGTCGGCGGGGGTCACCACCGAGCGCTCGCCCTGCGTCATCTGGCCCACCTTGTCGGCGAGCGTCATGCGGCCCAGCAGGTCCTCGACGCGCTCGGCGACGGGGAGTCCCGGGTCCAGGTAGGGGGCGACGTCCCCCGTCCCGGTGGGGGTCGGCGTCGGGGTCGGCTCGGGGCCCGTGCAGCCGGCGACGAGGCCGAGCGCGGCGAGCAGGGCGGCGGGCGCCGCGACGGCGCGGCGGAGGGTGCGGGCGGCCATGTGGGAAGGCTCCCACCGCGCCCCGACGCGCGCGGCCCGCTCAGGTCACGGTCCTGCGTCGGTCCGGCCACGGGTTCACTACGGTGGGACGCGACGAAGGAGGACACCCGTGACCCGACCGCCCGTCGACCCCACCGGAACGGCCGCCTGGGCCGAGCTCGCCGCCCACCACGCGGCGCTCGTCCCCGACCTGCGCGGCTGGTTCGCCGCCGACCCCGGGCGCGCGGAGCGCCTCACGTTCGCCGTCGGCGACCTGCACGTCGACCTGTCCAAGAACCTCGTCACGGACGAGACGGTGGCCCTCCTCGTCCGCCTCGCCGAGGAGGTCGGCCTCGCCGACCGCATCGAGGCGATGTTCGCCGGCGAGCGGATCAACGTCACCGAGGACCGCTCGGTGCTGCACACCGCGCTGCGGCGGCCGCCGGGCGCGCAGCCGCCGCTCGTCGTCGGCGGCCAGGACGTCGACGCCGACGTGCAGGCCGAGCTCGCCAAGGTCTTCGCGTTCGCCGAGCGGGTGCGCTCGGGCGAGTGGCGCGGCGTGACCGGCGAGCCCGTGCGCACGGTGGTGAACATCGGCATC
>JAAZAC010000157.1 GCA_012514545.1 Actinomycetales bacterium
AGGTAGCGCTCGTGCACGCTCGCGTCCGCGTACTTCTGCGGGTCGACCACCCACACCAGCAGGTCGACGAGCCCGACGAGGCGCTCCGCCTCGAGCCGGTGGTCGGTCACCACCGAGTCGTGGTCGGGCAGGTCGAGCACCACGAGGCCCTCGCCCGCGCCGAGGTGGTGCCGCCGCCGCACGCCCAGCCAGTCGAGCAGCGGCCCCGCGCCGTCCGCGCGCACGAGCGCGAGCGCCTCGGCCGTCGTCGGGCGGGTCGCGGCGACCTCCGCGACCGGCTCGCCCGCGAGGACGTTGAGCAACGAGGACTTGCCGGAGCCGGTCGGGCCCGCGAGCGCCACGACCGTGTGGTCCGGCAGCCGCAGCCGGTCCCCGGCGCGGGCGACGAGCTCGTCCACCGCGGCGTGCAGGTCGTCGGGCAGCACGTCCTCCGCGAGGCGCGCGGCCTCGGCCAGCGCGTCGAGGCGGTCGACGAGCGAGGGCGCCCCGTCGGGCGCGGCCGTCACCGCGCCCACAGCCGCCGCCACCAGCGGCGCAGGGCGCCCTCCTGGGGCGCCGCGGCGGGGGCCGGCGCGGGCGCGGGCGGCGCCGGCAGCGGGCCGGGCGCCTCGCCCAGCTCCACGAGGGCCACGGTGAGCGCCGCGACGGCGTGGCGGAGCCGCTCGGCCCCGTCGGCGCGCACGTCGGCGGCGTCGAGCAGCGTCGCGAACCGGTCGGCCTCCGCGTCGAGCAGCGCGCTCGTGCGGGCCACCAGGTCGTCGTGCGCGACGGCGGTGAGGCGGCGCACGGCGTCGTCGCCGAACACCGCCTCGAGCAGCCGCTGCGCGAGCAGCGCGGTGCCGCCCGCCACGCCCACCTCGGCGGTCGTCAGGCCGCCCGTCGAGGCGAAGACGGCGACCATCAGGGCCGCGCCGAGCCCGTTGACGCCGAAGGACAGCGCGCGCGCCGTCGACCGGCGCGCGGCGCCCTCGGTCGCGACGAGGTCGAGCACCGCGCCCTGCCACGCGCGTACCTCGTCGGCCGCGCGCACGGCCAGGTCCGCCGACGCGCGGGAGAGCCGCAGGCCCCCGAGCAGGGCCGCGCCGGCGGGGTCGGCGTGCCAGGCGGCGTGCGCGCGCTCGGCGGCGCGGTCGGCGGCGTCGACGACGAGGTGGACGAGGCCGTCCCCGACCGCGCCCGCGACGCGCTCCGGCGCCGGCCGGCCGCGCACGGCGGCGGTGATGCGGTCCCGCCACGAGCCGACGCGCTCCTCGAGCGCGCGCCAGAGCTCGCCGGTGCCCACGAACTCCTGCCAGCGCGCGAGCACCTCCCCGCGCAGCATCGTGCCGTCGGCGGTCGCCGCGGCGACGTCGGCCCGCGCGGCCGCGTACGCGGCCGTCACCGCCTCGCGCAGGCGGTCCGCGTGGCGGCGCTGGTCGTCGACGGCGGCCGCGAGGCGGGGCGCCGCGTCGAGGAGGTCGGTGACCGCCCCGTGCACGGTCCGCTCCACGACGCCGGCCCGCGCCGCGGCGTCGCCGACCACGGACCGCAGCCAGCCGCCGAGCTCCGCGACGGCCGCGGGCGGCAGGAGCCCGGCCTCGACGCGGGTCTCGGGTACGACGACGACGTGCGCGTCGAGGCCGTGCTCGGCGAGCATCTGCCGCAGGTGCGCGGTCACCGCGTCGCGCGCCGCCGGGTCGACCCGGTTGAGCACCAGCACGACGACGGCGCGGCGGCGCGCCGCCTCCGCGAGCAGGTCCCAGGGCACGGCGTCGGCGTACCGGGCCGCCGTCGTGACGAACACCCACAGGTCGGCGGCGCCGAGCAGCTCCTCCCCGAGCCGGCGGTTGGCCTCGACGACGGAGTCGATGTCGGGCGCGTCGAGCAGCGCGAGGCCGTGGGGCACCGCGGGGTGCGGCACGAGCCGCAGCGCCCTGGCGTCCCCGCCGTCGTCGGCGGCCACCGGCCCCGTCGTCCGGGCGAGCCGCGGGAGCACGCGGTCGCTCGCGAACCACGCCGCCTCGTCCGGGTGGTGCACGAGGACGGGGTCACGCGTCGTGGGCCGCAGCACGCCGCTCGGGCTCACCTCGTGCTGCAGGAGGCTGTTGACGAGGGTCGACTTGCCCGCGCCCGTGGACCCGCCGACCACCGCGAGCAGCGGCGCGCCCAGCTGGCGGGCGCGCGGGAGCAGGTGGTCGTCGAGCTGCGCGACGACGCGCCGGGCCAGCGCGCGCGCCTCCTCGGCGCCCGCCGTGTCCAGGGGCAGCCGGACGTCCGCGACGGCGGTGCGCAGGTCGGTGAGGGCGGCGACGAGTCGCCGCGCCTCCTGCGCCGACCACGTCATCGTGCCGCCCCGCTCGTCCCCGTGCCGGTCCCGTCAGTCCCGCGTCAGCCTGCGGTAGGTCACCCGGTGCGGCCGGGCGGCCTCGACCCCCAGGCGCTGGACCTTGTTCTCCTCGTAGGCGGCGAAGTTGCCCTCGAACCAGAACCACCGCGCCGGGTCCTCGTCGGTGCCCTCGTACGCGAGGATGTGCGTCGCCACGCGGTCGAGGAACCACCGGTCGTGGGAGACGAC
>JAAZAC010000158.1 GCA_012514545.1 Actinomycetales bacterium
CCGACGGCGGCGGCGAGCCGCGCAGCCAGGTCGCGCGCGGCGGCGCGGACCTCGGGCCCGCCGACGACCCGGAACGGGTGGCGGACGGCGGCCAGCTGGCGGACGTACCACTCCGGGTTGCTCGTCGTGCCGACGAGGCGGCTGCCGGCCGCCTCGCCCTGCACCCGGCCGAGCGTGCGCGGCAGGTCGCCGAGCGCCTCGGGCGGCGCGTCGACGAGCACCTCGGCCGCGTACTCCCAGCCCGCGCCGAGCGCCTCCTCGAGCGCCGCCACGGGGTCGAGCCCCGCGGGCGGCGTGAACGTGGTCGGGAGGACGTCGGCGCTGGTCACCCGGTCGACGCGGTAGGTGCGGGTGCCCAGCCCCGTCGAGCACAGCAGGTACCAGCGCCCGTGCCGCACGACGACGGCCCACGGGTCCGCCTCGACCGTCCACTCGGTCCCGGCCTCGGACCGGTAGCCGATGCGCACGCGCCGCCGGTCGGCGCAGGCCTGGACGAGGGTCGCGGTGGTCCCGGGGTCGGGCCGGGCGGCGGCGCGGTCGGGCGCGGCGGCGGCGGTGCGGCGCACGGCCTCGGCGGCCGCGGTGACGGGCTCGGGGAGCACACGGAGCAGCTTGTCGAGTGCGCTGCCGACCGGCTCGCCCGGGTCGCTCACCGCGTGGTGCCCGTCGAGCACGGCCATGACCAGCGCGAGCGCCTCGTTCGCCGTGAACACGAGAGGCGGCGGGCGCAGGCCGCGGCCGGCCCGGTAGCCGCCGTACGGGCCGCGCGTGGCGACGACGGGGATCCCCGCCTCGCGCAGCGCGCCCACGTAGCGGCGCGCCGCCCGCTCGCTCACGCCGAGCCGCTCGCCGAGGCGCTCGGCGGTGATGCCCGGCCCTGCCTGGATGAGCTCGAGGGCGAGCAGCGCTCGGGCGAGGGGACCGGCGTCGGGCAGCATGGGTTTCCATTCCGGAAGGGACTCGTCCGGAATGCACCGTAGCGTGCCGCCATGAACCTGCCCACGAAGATCCCGTTCCCCGGCCTCGACGCCGGCGAGGCCGAGATGCTCGTCTTCGGCATCGAGCGCAGCCGGGCCCAGTTCGCCTGGAAGGTCGGTGGCCTGGACGCGGAGGCGCTGCGCCGTCCCTTCCCGCCGTCGGCGATGACGCTCGGCGGCCTGGTCAAGCACCTCACCCGCGTCGAGGACGAGCAGCGCGAGGTGAAGTGGCTGGGCCGCCCGTGGCCCGCCGTGTGGCGGCCCCTGGCGGACGACCCCGAGTGGGACTGGCGCTCCGCCGCGGACGACCCGCCCGAGGTGCTCTACGCGGGGTGGCTCGCCGCGGTCGAGAAGTCGCGGGCCGTGCTGGCCGAGCTGCTCGCCGACGGCGGCCCGGACCGTCCTTCCGCCTGGGACTGGGGCGAGGGTCGCACGCCCACGATGCGCTGGCTGCTCGTCGACCTGCACGAGGAGTACGCCCGGCACACCGGGCACGCCGACCTGTTCCGCGAGGCGATCGACGGCCTCGTGGGGGAGGACCCGCCGCAGTGAG
>JAAZAC010000159.1 GCA_012514545.1 Actinomycetales bacterium
CGTCGGCGTGCACGACGCCGGGCGCGTCCGGCCGGGAGGCGAAGGCGCGGCCCGCCCGCGGGCCGACGTGGGAACCGAGCACGTACGGGTTCTCCACGGGGTTGAGGTCGATGGCGCGGCCGTAGGCGTGCTCCGACCAGGCCGTGCCGCCGGTGATCGCGCGGCAGTTGAACGCCGACGTGTTGTCCGCGTTCATCGACGCCGTGTCGTCGGCGCCGAAGTCGTCGACGAGCCGCATCGAGCGGATCGGGTACCGCTGCTCGAAGAGCTCGGCGAACACGCGCACGACGCCGTCCGCGACGTCGGCGTGCACGACCAGCTCGCCCGTGCGCACCGCGCCGTCGAAGTCGACGTGCGTCACGGTGACGTACCGCAGGTCCTCGAGCGGCACGGGGCAGCCCGGCCGCCACGAGGCGCTCATGCGGGCCGCGAGCGCCTCGTCGATCGGCGCGACGCTCGCCGCGTACATCGGCACGGCCGTGGCGCCGACGGCGGCCGGCAGGGGCGGGCGCTCGCGGACGTCCGCGATCCCGGCCGCGACGAGCACGTCGCCGGGCTCCCCCGGCGGCCCCGGTTCGGCGAGCTCGCCGGGCTCCGTGGCCACCGTGGCGACCGACGGCGAGCCGCCCGCCGTCGTGCACCCGGCGAGGCCCACGAGCAGCCCCGCGAGCAGGGCGACGAGCGGGACGGGCACGGCGAACGGGCGCACCGCCCCCGCCCCCGCTCGCCCCCGGGTCATGCAGCGAGTATCGCGCCCGGGGACCGCGCGCGGACCCCCGGGTCGGGCGGTGCGGCTCAGTACCGGTAGTGCTCCGGCTTGTACGGGCCCGCCACGTCGACGCCGATGTACTCCGCCTGCTCCTTGGTCAGCTCGGTGAGCCGGACGCCGAGCGCGGGCAGGTGCAGCCGCGCCACCTTCTCGTCGAGCACCTTGGGCAGCCGGTGCACGCCGAGCGGGTAGCCGCCGCGCGCGATCTCGATCTGCGCGATGACCTGGTTCGCGAACGACGTGCTCATGACGAACGACGGGTGCCCCGTCGCGTTGCCGAGGTTGAGCAGGCGGCCCTCCGACAGCACGATCACCGAGTGCTCGCCCCGCTCGGGCGTCGCGGGGAACGTCCACTCGTGCACCTGCGGCTTGATCTCGGTGCGCACGATCCCCGGCACCGCGGCGAGGCCGGCCATGTCGATCTCGTTGTCGAAGTGGCCGATGTTGCCGACGACCGCCTTGTCCTTCATCCGCGCCATGTGCTCGACGCGGACGACGTCGCGGTTGCCCGTCGCGGTGATGAAGAAGTCCGCGGTCTCGACGACGTCCTCGAGCCGCGCGACCTCGAAGCCGTCCATCGCCGCCTGCAGCGCGCAGATGGGGTCGACCTCCGAGACGATGACGCGCGCGCCCTGGCCGCGCAGCGCCTCGGCCGCGCCCTTGCCGACGTCGCCGTACCCGGCGACGAACGCGACCTTGCCGCCGATGAGGACGTCGGTGGCGCGGTTGAGTCCGTCGGGCAGCGAGTGGCGGATGCCGTACCGGTTGTCGAACTTGCTCTTGGTGACCGAGTCGTTGACGTTGATCGCCGGGAAGAGCAGCCGGCCCGCCTCGGCGAGCTGGTAGAGGCGGTGCACGCCCGTCGTCGTCTCCTCGCTCACGCCCGTGATGCCCGCCGCGATGCGCGTCCAGCGCTGCGGGTCGGCCGCGAGCGAGCGGCGCAGCACGCCGAGGACGACGTTGAGCTCGTGCGAGTAGCCCGGGTCGCCGGGGGCGAGATCGGCGGGGACCGCGCCGGCGGCCTCGTACTCGACGCCGGAGTGCACGAGCAGGGTGGCGTCGCCGCCGTCGTCGAGGATCGCCGTCGGGCCCTGGCCGTCCGGCCACACCAGGATCTGCTCGGTGCAGTCCCAGTACTCCTCGAGCGTCTCGCCCTTCCAGGCGAAGACGGGCACGCCGCGCGGGTCGTCCGGGGTGCCGTCCGGCCCGACGGCGATGGCCGCGGCGGCCTCGTCCTGGGTGGAGAAGATGTTGCAGGAGGCCCAGCGGACCTCGGCCCCGAGCGCGACGAGCGTCTCGATGAGGACGGCGGTCTGCACGGTCATGTGCAGCGACCCGGCGATCCGCGCGCCCGCGAGGGGCCGCGACCCGGCGTACTCGGCGCGCAGCGCCATGAGGCCGGGCATCTCGTGCTCGGCCAGGCGGATCTGGTGGCGGCCGGCGGCCGCGAGGGAGAGGTCACGGACCTTGAAGCGGCCGGGGACCTCGTCGAGCTGGGACATGGTCACCTCACGGGGGTGGCGCGTCGGGACGCGCGGCGGCAGGGACGGCGGGCGCGCGGGGGCCCGCGGACGCCCGGCGCGGCCCCTCCGGGCCGACGGCATCACCTGCGCCAAGCACGACCATGGTACGTGGTGCGCCGCCGGCCGGGTACGCGCCCGGCGGACGTCTGCCCGCCGACCGGGCTCGGGGTCCCGCGCCCCCGAGCCGACCGGCACGTTGGTCCGATCGGGTGGACCTCCGGGCGAGGGTGGACCGATCCGGGTCACGACTCCGTAACGGTTCTGCAAAGCATCAGTGCAGGCCAGCGCGTTGCCGGTCGGCTCGACGGCGCACCCTCGGGCGAAATGTCCGAGATGTACCGCTGGACGCCCCGACATCGAGCCGGAAGGGTGTCCCGCGGCCGGGCACCGCGGACCGCGGACCGGGCCACTGGCGGGACATGCCGACGGCGGCCCCGACCCTCGTGAGGCGATGAGGACTACGAAACGTGACGATCCTGGCAGCTGACGGT
Source organism: Actinomycetales bacterium (assembly GCA_012514545.1). Classification (GTDB taxonomy): domain Bacteria; phylum Actinomycetota; class Actinomycetes; order Actinomycetales; family Cellulomonadaceae; genus Actinotalea. Next base: position 2,784 of record JAAZAC010000159.1, read on the forward strand.
GTGTTCAAGGTCTTCGGGCGACGGCCCGGTGAGGCGGTACGTCAGCTACGGGCGGGCGCCAGCCGCGACGACGTCCGGGCGCTCGGCACGCCGGCGGTCATCGACGCCTCGTTCACCGTCGAGGCGGGCGAGACGTTCGTCGTGATGGGCCTGTCCGGCTCTGGCAAGTCCACCCTGCTCCGGATGCTCAACGGCCTCTGGCGGCCGACCGCGGGGACGATCCGGCTGGGCGACGCGGACCTCGGCTCCATCTCCGCGCGCGACCTCCGCACACTGCGCCAGGAACGCGTCTCGATGGTGTTCCAGCACTTCGCCCTGCTCCCCCACCGCACGATCCTCGAGAACGCCGCGTACGCGCTGGCGGTCCGCGGCGTGGACGGGGCCGAGCGGCGGCGCCGGGCCGGCGAGGCGCTCGAGATGGTCGGCCTCGGGGGCTGGGAGGACCACCTGCCCGCCGAGCTCTCCGGGGGGATGCGGCAGCGCGTGGGCCTGGCCCGCGCCCTCGCTGCGGGCACCGACGTCCTGCTCATGGACGAGGCGTTCTCGGCCCTGGACCCGCTCATCCGGCGCGAGATGCAGGACCAGCTCGTCGAGCTGCAGCAGAGCCTGGGCAAGACCATCGTCTTCATCACCCACGACCTCAACGAGGCCATGCGCCTCGGCGACCGCATCGCCGTGATGCGTGACGGCCGGATCGTGCAGATCGGCACCTCGGAGCAGATCCTGTCCGAGCCCGCGAACGACTACGTGGCGCAGTTCGTCGCCGACGTCGACCGCACGCGGGTGCTCACCGCCGGCTCGGTGATGGTCCGTCCGCGCGCGGTGGTCGTCGTCGGCGCCGGCCCGCGCGGCGCGCTGCGGGAGATGCGCGACGCGCAGACCTCCGCCGCCTACCTCGTGGACCGCAACCGCCGCCTGCTCGGTGTGCTGCGCGACGACGACGTCCTGGCCGGCCAGCGCCGGGGTGTGGAGACGCTCGCCGAGCTGACGCGCGACGAGGTGACGGCGGTGGGCGTCGACGCGCCGCTCGCGGAGATCTTCGCGCCGTCGGCGGAGACGCCCTTGCCTGTCCCCGTGGTGGACGACGACGGGCGGCTGGTCGGCGTCATCCCGCGCGTCACCCTGCTGGAGGCGATGGCGCCCACCGAGAGCGCGAACGGCGACGGGTCCGGGGGCACCGCCGCCGCGGCGTCGGCACCGCCTGGCCGCACGAACGGCACGCTGTCGGCCCCGGCGACGGCGGTGCCCGCATGAGCGCCACGGAGATCGGTCCCCGGATCCCCCTCGGCGCCTGGATCGAGTCCGGCGTCGACTGGGTCACCGACGCGTTCGGAGTCCTCTTCGACCTCGTCCGGACGATCCTCGTGGCGTCGTTCGACGCGGCCGAGACGCTCCTCACCTCGCCCCCGTGGTGGGTCGTCGTCGCCGTCCTCAGCGCCCTGGCGTTCTGGGCCAAGGGCTGGCGCCTGGGCGTCGGTGCCCTCCTGGGCTTCGTCGTCGTGCTCGGCGTCGACCAGTGGGACAACGCGATGGCGTCGCTCGCCCTCGTCCTCGTGGCCAGCTTCATCGCCCTGGCGATCGGCATCCCGCTCGGGGTCTGGGCGGCGCGCGACGACCGGGTGTCCGCGACGGTGCGGCCCGTCCTGGACTTCATGCAGACGATGCCCGCGTTCGTCTACCTCATCCCGGTCGTGGTGGTCTTCCGGGCGGGCGTCGCGCCCGGGCTCGTCGCGACGATCATCTTCGCCCTCGCCCCGGGGGTGCGGTTCACCGAGCTCGGCATCCGCCAGGTCGACCGCGAGGTCGTCGAGGCCGGTCACGCGTTCGGCGCGCCGCCGGGACGCATCCTGCGTCAGATCCAGATGCCGCTCGCGATGCCGACGATCATGGCCGGCGTCAACCAGGTGATCATGCTGTCGCTCTCGATGGTCGTGATCTCCGGCCTCGCCGGCACCCGCGGCCTGGGCCGAGAGGTGGTCAGCGCCCTGAGCACGATCGACATCGCACTGGGCTTCGAGGCGGGGCTGGCGGTCGTCATCCTCGCGATCTACCTCGATCGGATCACCTCCGCCCTCGCCAGCCGTTCCCCGGTCGCGCGCGCCCTTCAGGCGACGGCGGCCCGCTGATTCCCCGACCCGGGTCCGACGCGTCGATGCTCGGGCCCTGCTCGCACGACGAGCGAACGACGGGCGGCCCGCCGCCCGAGAGAGGAAGCAATGAGACGAGGAAACCGGAAGGCACCGACCACCGTCGCGACGGGCACCGCCGCGCTGATCGCCCTCGCCGCCTGCGCGGGCGGGGACGGCGGCAACGGCGACGCCCCGGGCGGCGAGGGCACCGGCGAGGATCTGACGAAGGTCACCATCGCCCTGCCGCCCGGCGGCTGGCCCGAGGGGGACGCCGCGAGCTACTTGTGGGCGAACCTCCTGGAGTCCGAGGGCTACGACGTCACGCTCGAGTCGGGCGGCGACATGGGCGTCATCTACACGGCGGTCGCCGGCGGCGACTACGACCTCTTCTTCGACGCCTGGCTGCCCATCACGCACGGCACCTACCTCGACGAGTACGGCGACGACATGGAGCGCCTGGGTGTCTGGTACGACGACGCCCGCCTCACGATCGCGGTCAACGAGGACGCCCCCATCGCCTCGCTCGAGGAGCTGGCCGACAGCGCCGACGGGTTCGACAACCGGATCGTCGGCATCGAGCCGGGCGCGGGCCTGACCCGAATCACCAAGGAGGCAGTCATCCCCACCTACGGGCTCGAGGGCATGGAGTTCGTCGAGTCCTCGACCCAGGCCATGCTCGCGGAGCTCTCCGGTGCGATCGACGCCGGCCGCGACGTCGTCGTGACGCTCTGGCGCCCGCACTGGGCCTACGACGCGTTCCCGCTGCGCGACCTGGAGGACCCGGAGGGCACCCTGGGCGGCGCCGAGAACATCGAGGTGGTGGCGCGGGCCGGGTTCGCCGAGGACTACCCGCAGCTGGCGAGCTGGCTGGAGGCCTTCACGCTCACCGGCGACCAGCTCTTCTCGCTCGAGGAGATCATGTTCAACCAGAACGGCGGTGAGGACCCGGAGGGCTCGGTCGAGCAGTGGCTCGAGGAGAACCCGGACTACTTCGCCTCCATCAAGGCCGCTGCGGCCGGATGATGGCTGCGGTCGGGGCGGGCCCGCGCCGTCCCGCCCCGACCGCGGGCCACCGGCCCGGACGGAGGGCTCACACCGTCCCGGCGGCCGGGTACGCCTCCTCGACGAGGAGCACGGGGATCCCGTCCCGCACCGGGTACGCGAGCGCGCACGCCTCGCCCGTGCACGCGAGCTCGGGGGCGCCGTCGGGCCGCGTGCCGTCGCGCAGGGGCGACCCGCACGCGGGGCAGCGCAGGAGGTCCCGTACCCAGGCGGGCAGGTCGCCCGGCGTCGGCCGCTCGGCCATCAGCGCCCCTCCCCCGCCCGGACCAGCCCGAGCACGTCGTCGCGCACCTTCTCCATGACGTCCGCGTCCTCCGCCTCGACGTTGAGCCGCAGCAGCGGCTCGGTGTTCGACGCCCGCAGGTTGAACCACCACCGCGGCGGGGCGTCCCAGTGGACGACGGTGAGCCCGTCGAGCTCGTCCACCTCCACGGGGCCCGCCTCGGCGCGGCGCACGTAGGCGTCCAGCACACGCTCGCGCGCGGCGGCGACGTCCGCCACCCGGGAGTTGATCTCCCCGCTCGCCGCGTACGGCTCGTACGCCTCGGCGAGCGCGGACAGCGCCACGGGCGACCCGTCGGGCCGGCGCGCGGTGCCGAGCGCCGCGAGCACGTGCATCGCCGCGAGCATCCCGGTGTCGGCGAAGAAGAAGTCGCGGAAGTAGTAGTGGGCGCTGTGCTCGCCGCCGAACACGGCCTCGTGCCGCGCCATCTCGGCCTTGATGAACGAGTGCCCGACGCGCGTGCGCACGACGCGCGCGCCCGCCGCCTCGAGGAGGTCGGCGACCGCGCGCGAGGTGATGAGGTTGAGGATGACGACGGGCGTGCGCCCGGCCGCGACCTCGCTCGCGACCTCCCGGAGCCCGACGAGCGCGGTGATCGCGGACGGGCTCACCGGCTGCCCCTGCTCGTCGACGACGAAGCACCGGTCGGCGTCGCCGTCGAACGCCAGCCCGACGTCGGCGCCGTGCTCGACGACGGCGGCCTGCAGGTCGCGCAGGTTCTCCGGCTCGAGCGGGTTGGCCTCGTGGTTGGGGAACGACCCGTCGAGCTCGAAGTAGAGCGGCACGACGTCGAGCGGCAGGGCGGGCAGCCCCGCCGCGGTGCCGAGGACCGCGGGCACCGTGAGCCCGGCCATGCCGTTGCCGGCGTCGACGACGACCTTGAGCGGCCGGACGCCCGACAGGTCCACGAGGCCGCGCAGGAAGGCCGCGTACTCGGCGAGCGTGTCGTGGTCGCTCACCTCGCCGCGCCGCCCGGCGGGCGCGGGCACGCCCTCGTCGAGGTAGCGCTCGGCGCGCGCGCGGATCTCCGCGAGCCCGGTGTCCTGGCCGACCGGCCGTGCGCCCGGGTGGCACATCTTGATGCCGTTGTACTGGGCGGGGTTGTGGCTCGCCGTGAACATCGCGCCCGGCACGTCCAGGGCGCCGGAGGCGTGGTACAGCCCGTCCGTCGAGCACAGGCCGATCCGCACGACGTCCACGCCGCGGCTCGTGACGCCGTCGGCGAACGCCTCGACCAGCGCCGGGCCGGAGGGCCGCATGTCCCGGCCGACCACGACGCGCGGGCCGCCGACGACGTCGGCGAAGGCCGCGCCGATCGCGCGCGCCACGTCGGTGGAGAAGGGGTCGGGGACCACGCCCCGGACGTCGTAGGCCTTGACGAGGGCGTCCAGGGAAGTCATGCGGGGCAGCCTAACGACCGCGGAGGGTCCGTCCGGCACGCGCCGCGTCGCCCCGCGCCGCGTCCGCCGCGCCCGTCAGGAGCGCCGCGACGCGCGCTGCAGCACGACGTCGATGGGGACCGTGCGCCACGTGCCGTCGGGCACCTGGACGAGCCACTCGCGCGTCTCGCACGCGTTGCACGAGATGAACGTGACCTCGGTGCCGTCGGTGAGCACCATCGGCAGCCGCGTGAGGTCCTCCGTGCCGCACGACCCGCACGTCTGCGGCGTCCGGCCGCGGTCCGGCGACGACTCGGGCACCTAGCCGCCTTCCCCCGGCAGGACGCGCAGGTGGCCGCGGCGGACGCCGTCGCCCGGGTCGTCCACGGGGGGCGCGACGGCGCGCGGGCGGCCGGCCTCGCGCACCGCCTCCGCGAGCGCGACGAGGTCGTCCGGCGTCGGGCCGGTCGGCACGAACTCGGGGGTGAGCCGCACGACCTCCCAGCCGCGGGGCGCGGTGAGCCGGTTGGCGTGCTCGCTGCACAGGTCGTACGAGTGCGGCTCGGCGAGCTGGGCGAGCGGGCCGAGGACCGCCGTCGAGTCCGAGTAGACGTACGTGAGCGTGGCGACCGCGGGGCGCCCGCAGGCGCTGCGCGAGCACTGCCGTCCGGACCTCACGCCTGCGAGGCTACCTGCCCCCGCCGACGACGCCGCGCAGCACCACGCCGCGCGGACTCCCTCCCCACGGAGTGGAACGATCTGCTGGCATCTCGTTCCACTCCCGGCCGTCAGCCCTCGCTTCGTTCCACTCTGCGGGGCCCTGGTGACACCATGCGGGCATCGCACGGACATCGCACGGACGCCGCGCAGCACCACGCCGGGCCCGCGGGAGGCCCGGCCGGCGGGCCGCGCCCGAACTACAGTGGCTGACGTGAGAGGTCCCCGCCCGCCCGCGCCGGCAGCGGCGCGCACCGCGGCCCCCCGCCGCCGCGACCGCCGGGGCCGTGGCCTGCGCGGGCCCGTCATCCCGCCGAACCTGCCGGCGTACCGGACGCGCGCCGAGCGCTTCGACGACCACGTCCTCGACGCGGTCGAGCACCTCGAGCGGCGCTGGGGCCGCCAGATGGCGGGCACCGAGTTCGCCGTCGAGGAGGTCCCGCCGTCGTCGCCCGCGCCGTGGGAGCACGGCGGCGTGCCCATGGGCCGGTACTTCCCCGCCGACGCCGGCCTGCCGGCCCGGATCGTCGTCTACCGCCGTCCCGTCGAATCGCGCGCCCACGACGAGGCCGACCTCGCCGACCTGGTGCGGGACGTCGTCGTCGAGCAGGTCGCGCACCTGCTCGGGCGGCGGCCCGAGGAGGTCGACCCGCGCTACCAGCCGTAGGGCTCAGCGCACGGTCACCGGCACCGCCGGCGCGTCCCCCTGCTGGGCCACGGGCGCGACGACGGAGATCGCGTCCCCGGCGTCGAGCACGACCGCCCACGCGAGGTGCGCGTCCTCGGTGCGCACGACGAGCGCGGCGGGGCGACCGCCCTCGAGCTCGTCGAGCGGGAGCGTGACGGACGAGCCCGCCCCCACCCGCACCTCGCGGCGCTCGAGCACCGCGCCCGCCGCGTCCAGGGCCTCGACGGTGGCGACCGCCGACCCGGTCGACGCCGCCGGCCCCGGCACCGCGCCGAGCACGAGCCGCGCCGGCACGTCGCCCGGCAGCGCCACCGGGCCCTCGGTGCCCGGCGCCACCGACGGCGACCAGGCCCGCTCGACGGGCGGGTCGTCGCCCTCCTCCTCCGGCTCGCCCACGCGCGTGACCGCCGCGCCCGCGACCACCGGGACGTCGGCGGTGACCACGACCGTGTAGTCGCCGGGCTCGAGGCCGTCGAGCGGCACGTCGAGGACCTCACCGGCGCGGAGCCCGATGCCCTCGGCCCCCGGAAGGCGCACGACGCCGTCGGGACCCAGCAGGACGACGTCGACGACGGCGTCCTCCTCGCCCGGGGCGAGCAGCCGCACCAGGGCGTCGCCGCCGTCGTCCACCGCGACGGCGGGCACCACCTGGGTGGTCGCGGGTGGCGCCGACCCCGTGACGAGGTCGACCCCGGCGGGGACGAGGCCATCGGTGCGGCTGTCCTGCAGGTACGCCGCGACCAGCCCGCCCTGCGCGGTCACCTCGACGACCATGTGCGGCTGCTCGGCCGCGACGCCCTCGAGGAGCACGACCTCCTCCTCGCCCGGGACCACGAGGTACTCGGGCGCCCCGGCGAGCTCGAGCGCGCCCGACGGCCCCCACACGCGCAGGGTCACCGAGGCGGGCGTCGCGCCGGGGTTCAGCAGGACGAGGCGCGCGCTCGCCCCGAGCGCCGTGCTGCCGCCGACGAGCCACGTGCGGGGAGCGGGGCGCTGGCACGACGCCGCGGCGAGCCCGCGCAGGTCGCCCGTCCCGGCCCGCCACGCCAG
>JAAZAC010000160.1 GCA_012514545.1 Actinomycetales bacterium
ACCGAGCAGCTCCGCCGGCACGGCGTGGTCGGCAAGTTCGTCGAGTTCTACGGCGAGGGCGTCGCGCAGGTGCCGCTCGCGAACCGGGCGACCATCGGCAACATGAGCCCCGAGTTCGGCTCCACGTGCGCGATCTTCCCGATCGACCGGGTCACGCTCGACTACCTGCGGCTCACCGGCCGCAGCGCGGAGCAGGTGGCGCTCGTCGAGGCGTACGCCAAGGAGCAGGGCATGTGGCACGAGCCGGGCGCGCCCGGCTACGTCGAGCCCGTCTACTCGGAGTACCTCGAGCTCGACCTGTCCACCGTCGTGCCGTCCATCGCCGGGCCGAAGCGGCCGCAGGACCGCATCGCGCTCGCCGACGCCCGGCAGGCGTTCGCCGACGTCATCGGCGACTACGTCGACCACGTCGAGATCGCGCCGACCTCGGGCCTGGACGAGTCGGTCGAGGAGACCTTCCCGGCCTCCGACCCGATCGCCGCGACCGCCCACGACGGCGACACGGACGCCCCGCCCGTGCACCCGACGGTCGACACGGCGCGCCGGCCGCACAAGCGCGTCCCCGTCACGCTCGCGGACGGCACGCGGACCGAGCTGGACCACGGGCACGTGGTCATCGCCTCGATCACCTCGTGCACCAACACGTCGAACCCCGAGGTCATGCTCGCGGCCGGCCTGCTCGCCAGGAACGCCGTCGCGCGCGGGCTGACCGTCAAGCCCTGGGTGAAGACCTCGCTGGCGCCGGGCTCCAAGGTGGTGACCGACTACTACGAGCAGGCCGGCCTGTGGCCCTACCTCGAGAAGCTCGGCTTCCACCTCGTGGGCTACGGCTGCACGACCTGCATCGGGAACTCCGGGCCGCTGCCGGAGGAGGTCTCGGAGGTCGTCAACCGCGAGGACCTCGCCGTCGTCTCGGTGCTCTCCGGCAACCGCAACTTCGAGGGCCGCATCAACCCCGACGTGAAGATGAACTACCTCGCGTCGCCGCCGCTCGTCATCGCGTACGCGCTGGTGGGCACGATGGACGCGGACCTCACGCGCGACCCGCTCGGCACCGACGAGGCCGGCGAGCCCGTGTACCTGCGCGACATCTGGCCCTCGGCCGACGAGGTGCAGGCCACGATCGACGCGTCGGTCAACGCCGAGATGTTCGCGCGCAACTACGCGGACGTCTTCGCGGGCGACGAGCGCTGGCGCTCGCTCCCGACGCCGGCCGGGGACACCTTCGCGTGGGACCCCGACTCCACGTACGTGCGCCGGCCCCCGTACTTCGAGGGCATGACGCGCGAGCCGGAGCCCGTGACGGACATCACCGGCGCGCGCGTGCTCGCCAAGCTCGGCGACTCGGTGACGACCGACCACATCAGCCCGGCGGGCTCGATCAAGCCCGACAGCCCGGCCGGCCGGTACCTCGCCGAGCACGGCGTGGACCGCAGGGACTTCAACTCCTACGGCTCGCGTCGCGGCAACCACGAGGTGATGATCCGCGGCACGTTCGCCAACATCCGCCTGCGCAACCAGCTCGTGCCGGGCGTCGAGGGCGGCATGACCGTCAACTTCCTCACGGGCGAGCAGACGACGATCTACGACGCCGCTGTGGCCTACCAGGAGCGGGGCGTCCCGCTCGTCGTGCTCGGCGGCAAGGAGTACGGCTCGGGCTCGTCGCGCGACTGGGCCGCCAAGGGCACGGCGCTGCTGGGCGTGCGGGCCGTCATCGCGGAGAGCTTCGAGCGGATCCACCGCTCGAACCTCATCGGGATGGGCGTGCTGCCGCTGCAGTTCCCGGAGGGGGAGTCCGCGGACTCGCTCGGCCTGGACGGCACGGAGACGTTCTCGATCACGGGCGTGACGGCGCTCAACGAGGGCACCACGCCGCACACCGTGCGCGTGACCGCGACCGCCGACGACGGCCGGACCGTCGAGTTCGACGCGGTGGTGCGCATCGACACCCCGGGCGAGGCGGACTACTACCGCAACGGCGGCATCCTGCAGTACGTGCTCCGCTCGCTCGTCTGAGCCGGCCCGATGACGCCCCTGGCGCGGCGCGCCCGCGCGAGGGACGATCGGGCATGGCCGACCCGGTGACGGTGGAGAACGACGGCGACGTCGACGCGTTCCTCGACGCGGTGACGCCCGAGCGGCGCCGCGAGGACGCCCGGACCCTGCGCGCGCTCCTCGAGCGCGCGACCGGGCAGCCGGCGCGCATGTGGGGGACGTCGATCGTGGGGTTCGGGCGCTACCACTACCGGTACGCGTCCGGCCGGGAGGGCGACGCGCCCGCGGCGGGCTTCTCGCCGCGGAAGGCGAACCTGTCGGTGTACTTCATGCTCGGGTTCGACGCCTTCGCCGACGACCTCGCCCGGCTCGGGCCGCACACGACGAGCGTGTCGTGCCTGTACCTGAAGAGCCTCGACGGCGTCGACCTGGCGCTGCTCGAGGACATGGTGGGCAGGTCCTACCGGGACGTGGTGTCCCACGTGTGGCCCGGCGCCTGACCCGCGTCCGACCAGGGCCCGACCAGGGCGCGACGGGGCCCCGGTCAGACGCGCTCGGCGGTCAGCTGCGCCACGGCGTGCCGCCCGATCGACGCGAGCTGGGGGTCGGCCGGGCGCAGCACCATGACCAGCGCCATGGCGACCGCCCACCCGCGCGCCCGCCGCCAGGTCGCGTCGTCGACGGCCCCGCGCGCCGCGAGGCGGTCGGCGAAGGCGGCGCGGCCCTCGGCGTCGAACGTGAGCCAGGCCGTGGCGAGGTCGCACGCCGGGTCGCCCGCGGTGAGGTCGCCGAAGTCGACGAGCCCGGTCAGCCGCTCGCCGTCGGTGAGCAGGTTCGCCGGGTGCGCGTCGCCGTGGGCCCACAGGGGCGGTCCGGACCACTCCGGGGCGGCGAGCGCGTCCTCCCACAGCGCGCGCAGCCGGCCGTCCGGGTCGACGCCGGGCAGCAGGAGCCGCTGGCGCACGGCGCCGTCCCGCCGGGCCAGGGGGACCGCCCGTACCGGGTTCTCGGGCGCCTCGGGGGCCGCGGGCACGTGCAGGTCGGCGAGCGCGTCGGCGAGGTCCGTCGCCCAGGCGCGCCGGGAGGTGGGCGGCGTGCGCCACGCCGGGGCGCCGGGCAGCCACGGCACCACCGACCACCGGTAGGGGTAGCCCTCGCCGGGTTCGCCCACGCGCACCGGCGCGGGGATCGCGACCTCGACCAGCCGCGCGAGCACGGGCAGCCAGCGCTGCTCGTTCGTCGCCAGGCGTCGCGCCATCTCGCGGCGCGGCAGGCGGACCGCGAGGTCCTCGCCGAGCCGCCACATCTCGTTGTCCCAGCCGCCGCCCGCGTGCCGCAGCGGGAGGTCCGCGAGGTCGGGGTGCTGGGTCGCCAGCACCCGGCGCACGAGGTCGGCGTCGACCGCGACGTCGGCCGGCGGGCGGCGGCCCACGACGTCCGCGAGGGCGGCGAGCGCGCCCGCCGGATCGTGCAGGACGAGGAACCCGTCGCCGACGACGCGCGCGGTGCCCGGGTCCACGGGGTCCGTCGCCGCCCACGCCGGGTCGGCCAGGCCCAGCTCGACCTCGAGGCCCGTGGGCAGTGCGCAGCGCACCTCGGTCAGGTGCGGCCCCCAGGTCTGCACCCGCTCGACGCGGACGCCGTCCCCGAGCAGGCCCGCGACCCAGGCGGTGTCGGCCCCCCGCGCGGCGCGCGCGGTGGTGAGCAGGACGAGGTCGACGTCGGAGTCGTCGCGGGCCCGGGCCGCGGCCCACGAGCCGCACAGACCGACGCCGACGACGTCGTCGTGCGCGGCGGCCCACGCCGGTACCCGGCCGAGGAGGGCGGCGACGTCGGCTGCGTGGCGGGCGCTCACGAGCGCGCCGCGGCGTCGCGCACCGCGTCGGCGAACACGGAGAGGCCCGCCAGCGCCGCGGGGGCGAGCGCGGGCAGGGCGACCCGGGCGTCGCGCCGCAGGCCCTCCGCACCCCCCGACGGCAGGTCGTCGGCGGCGGGGCTCGCCAGCCAGTCCCCGAGGAGCGCCTCGTCGAGCTCGACGTGGAACTGCAGGCCGACGGCGCTGCCCGCGCGGAACGCCTGCACGGGCGTGACGCCGGTGCGCGCGAGCAGCGTGGCCCCCGCGGGGAGCTCGACCGCGTCGCCGTGCCAGTGCAGCACCGTGGGGGTCGTGCCGAGCGGCGCGAGCACCGGGTCGGCGCCGACGACCTCGACCGGGGCGAAGCCGATCTCCGTGCCGTGCCCCGCGTGCACGGTCGCGCCGAGCGCGCGGGCCAGCAGCTGCATGCCGAGGCACACGCCGAGCACCGGCACCCCGGCGTCGACCGCCGCGGCGAGCAGGCGCCGCTCGGCGGCCAGGCCCGGGTGGCGGGCGTCGTCGTCGGCGCCCATGGGGCCGCCCATGACGACGAGGCCGGCCAGCGCGGCCGGGTCGGGCAGGTCGGGGTCGGGGTCGTCGACGAAGCCGCGGACGACGACGGGGACGTCGCCGGCGCGGTCGGCGAGCGCGCGGGCGACGAGGCCCGGGCCCTCCCAGGGTGCGTGCTGGAGGACGAGGACGTGGCGGCTCACCCCGGCAGGGTAGACGCCGAGAGGTGCGCCCGTCGGGGTCCGGGCCTCAGCGCGGGGCGTGGGAGAGGATCGAGGCGAGCGCGCGCACGAGCTCGCGCGCCGTCGAGCCGTCGCCCGCGGCGTGGTCGGGGTTGAACTCCGCGACGGTCATGCCCGCGAACTCCGGCCGCTCGGCCATGATCGCCAGCGACTGCACGAGCGTCGACACGCGCAGCCCGCGCCCGTACTGCGGCACGTCGGCCGCGGGCAGGAGCAGGTAGTCGAGCACGTCGACGTCGAGGTGGATGACGAACCCGTCGGCCGCGCGGCTCGCGGCGTCGGCGGCGTGCACCGCCGTGCCGACCGGGTCGCCCGTGACCTCGGCGGCCGTGAAGCGCAGCGCCGGCACGAGTCCGTGCACGTCCTCGTCGTCGTCGGCGAAGCCGTAGAAGCAGACCCGGTCGGGCGTGAGCAGGGGGCGCCGTGGCCCGATCCCCGCGAGGGCGTCCACCGTGCCGGGCAGGTCGAGCAGGTGCGCCATGCCCATCGAGTCGAGGATCGGCTCCTCCGGGTGGTCTCCCGGCAGCTGGAGGTCCTGCCCGCCGTCGACGTACACGACGCCGACCTCCTGGCCCGCCTCCGCGAACGCGCTCACCAGCGCGATCGTCAGCGTGCACTCGCCGCCGAGGACGAGCGGGCGGCGCCCGGCCGCGACGATCTCGCCGATCGCGCCCGTCGCGTCCTTCAGCACCTCCACCACGCGACCGACGTCGTTGGGCTCCTGCGCGGACCGCGCGGCGCGGAACCGCGCCTCGGGCCGGTCGCCGTGGTCGACGACGCTCAGCCCGGCCGAGCGGAGTCCCTCGACCAGACCGGCCTCGCGCAGCGCGCGCGGCCCCTTCTCCAGCCCCGGCCAGTGCGCCGCCGCGCTCGACGGCACACCGACGACGCCCCAGCCTCGTCGCTGGGCCCGCAGATCAGCCATGGTCGGACCCTAGGCCGCCGGTGCCCTCGGCGCCGAGCGGACGGGTTCGGGCGCGTCCGGGCGAGTCCGCCCAGGCGGGGTCACAGGGGCACCTCGACCGTCCGCGCGGCGTCCCACGGCTCCGCCCAGCCCAGCTCGGTGAACAGGCGGTCGAGGACGAGCGCCGTGAACCCCCAGACGAGGTGCGTGCCCCCCGGGTGCGGGACGAGGAAGGCCGGCCCGGCCGTGGGGCGGCGGCGCACCCCGGGCACGGCGACGACCGCGCGGTCGGGGATCACCGCGGTGCGTCGGTTGGCCGGGTCGAGCAGGTCGCCGACCGGGGCGCGGAAGACCGTCGCGGACTCGCCGTGGTCGACGACCGCGACGGGGGAGGGCGTGGCCCACCAGGCGAGCACGGGCACGACGACGTGGTTGCTCACGTGCACGGGCAGCTCGGCGAGCGTACCGAGCACCTCGACGCCGGACGGCTCCAGCCCGGTCTCCTCGGCCGCCTCGCGCAGCGCCGCCGCCTCGGGCCCGGCGTCGTCGCGGTCCACGCGGCCGCCGGGGAAGGCGACCTGGCCGGGGTGGTGCGCGAGCGACGTCGCGCGTCCGACGAGGAGCACGTCGAGGTCGGTGGGGACGGCCGGCGCCTCGTGGCGCGCGGGACGGTCGTCGAGGGCGCCGAAGAGCACGAGGACGGCCGCCGGGCGGGGGTGACCCGACACGGGTGGCAGCGCGGGCCAGGTCACGCCGCGCCGGGCGAGCGCGGCGAGCTCGGCCCGCGGGCCCGTCACGCGCCGTCCCCGTCGGACCGCTGCGCGTCCCGGGCGGCCAGGCGCGCCTCGGCCTCGGCGAGGCGTCCCTCCAGGTCGGCGACCTGGTCCTGCAGCGCGAGCACGCGCCGCACACCGGCGAGCGTGACGCCGTCGGACGTGAGGTCGAGCACGTCGCGCAGGCGGGCGATCTGGCGGCGGCTGTAGCGGCGCTGGTTGCCCTCCGAGCGGCTGGGCCGCACCACCTCCTGCTCGTCCAGGCGGCGCAGCTGCGCCACCGGGACGCCGAGGAGCTGGGCGACCTGGCCCACCGTGTACAGGGCCGCGTCGGCGTCGTCGAGCTCGACCGGCTCGCGGCCGCGGCGCGGGTTGCCCATCGCGGTCCTTCCTCCTGTGCTCTGCGCGTCAGCGCGCGGCGGCCTCCTCATCGTCGCACCTCGGATCGTCCCATCCCGGAGCGGCGCACGACGCCGACGCGCCGTCGACCCGCAGCCTGACCCCCTCCGGGAGGTCCGTGACGGCCACCGTCGTCTCGTCCGCGACGAGGGTCGCGCGCGTGGTGCCGAGCGGCAGGCCGTCCACGCGGACCGGCGCGGCGTGCAGCTCGCCGTGCGGCACGCACGCGTCGAGCCGCAGCGCGGCCCGGAGCAGCTCGTACGGGGCGGCGGCCGCCCAGGCCTGCGGCGAGCACGACGTGGGGTAGGGGACCGGCACAGGCTTGTCGGCGGCGTCGAAGCCGCAGAAGAGCTCGGGCAGCCGGCCGCGGAAGGCGCGCGCGGCGCGCAGCAGCGCCTCGAGGACGCGCTCGGCCTGCTCGGTGCACCCGTACCGGGCCAGGCCCGAGACGGCCAGCGTGGTGTCGTGCGGCCAGACCGAGCCGTTGTGGTAGCTGACCGGGTTGTAGGCCGCCGAGCCGCTGCCCAGCGTGCGGATGCCGAAGCCGGTGAACATCTCCGGCGACAGCAGGGCGTCGGCGACCTGGGGGGCGCGGTGGGGCGGGACGATCCCGCTCCACAGGCAGTGGCCCATGTTGGAGGCGAGCGCGTCGACGGGGCGCTTGTCGCGGTCGAGCGCGAGCGCGTACCAGCCGCGGTCGGGCAGCCAGAACGCGTCGTCGAACGTGCGCTGCAGGTCGGCCGCGCGCCGGCGCCACTCGTCGGCCCCGCGGCCCTCCTCGAGCACGTCGGCCAGGTGGGCGCGGGCGCGGTAGGCGGCGTAGGCGTACCCCTGGACCTCCGCGAGCGCGATCGGGGGCACCGCGAACGTGCCGTCGGGGAACGCGATCGAGTCGTACGAGTCCTTCCAGCCCTGGTTGACCAGGCCGCGGTCGGTCCGCCGCTGGTACTCGAGGAACCCGTCGCCGTCGCGGTCGCCGTGCGTCGTCATCCACTCGAGCGCCGCATCCACCGCCGGCAGGAGCGGCGCGATCGTCCCGGCCGGCGCGCCCCAGCGCAGCGCCCGGTCGACGAGGACGACGAAAAGGGGCGTCGCGTCGATCGAGCCGAAGTAGACCGACGAGCCGCCGAGGGCGAGATCGTGGTCCATGCCGAGACGCACCTCGTGGAGGATCTTGCCCGGCTCCTCCTCGGTCATCGGGTCGTCGCGACGACCCTGCAGGCGCGCGAGCGTGCGCAGCGTGCCGATCGCGAGCGACGGCGCGAACGGCACCGCCATCCAGCTCGTCAGCAGCGAGTCCCGCCCGAACAGGGCCATGAACCAGGGCGCGCCGGCGGCGACGACGTCGTCGTCCGGGTGAGCGGGGTCGACGATGCGCAGCGCGCCGAGGTCGCGCTCGGT
>JAAZAC010000161.1 GCA_012514545.1 Actinomycetales bacterium
CCGCGACGGCGCCCGCCGCGGACCACGGCGCGTCCGGCGGCACGAACCAGAGGTCGACCGTCGCACCCTCGGCGAGGCCGCGCGGCAGCGGCCCGTCGGGGGTGATGGCGACCGGCCGCACGTCGAGGGCCGCGCCGTCGGCGACCGCGGCCCGCGGCACGAGCTCCCCCGCCCCCACGGTCCGGACGGCGACGAGGCCGGCGGGCAGCGCGGCGTCGGCCCGTAGGTAGCCGTCGGCGGCCTCCCCCAGGCGGACCTCCCTCACCACCAGCGCGTCCGCCTCGACCGGGTCGCCGGGGACCAGCGGCCTCGCGGCCGCGTAGACGGGGACCGTCCGGGCCGCCCCGGAGACGACGGCGGAGCCGAGCGCCACGGAGCCCGCGACGAGCATGACGCCGAGGAGCAGCCGCGGGTCGCGCCAGCCCGGGCGGCGCAGGCGGACGGCGGGCGGGCTCGGTGGGCCGGGCGGGTGCGCAGCCATCAGGCGTCCTCCTTGATCGACAGCGCGGCCCATCATGCCCGTTTCGTCCCGTCCTGTCCGGCGGACCTGTGCACACCGGATCGACCCGGCCGGGACCGTGCCACACTGCGGTCATGCCGCGGTTCCTCACGCTCGCCGACGTCGCGGAGATCCTCAACATCTCGATGACCCAGGCGTACTCGCTGGTCAAGTCGGGGGACCTGCCGGCGCTCAAGATCGGCGGCGAGGGCAAGGGCGGCCAGTGGCGGGTCGAGGCCGACCGGCTCGAGGAGTACATCGCGCGGATGTACGAGCGCACGCGCGCGGAGATCTCCGGGCGCGCCTCAGAGCCGACTGAGCAGCAGGACGGCTGACCAGGGCACGACCCGCCGCTCCCCCGTCGGGCGCCCCGAGTCGGCGTGCACGACCGCCGCGTCGAGGTGGTCACGCCCGACGGCGTCGACGCGGGCGACGAGCGTGCCCGCGTCCGTGCGCAGCCGCACGACCGCCCGGTCCCGGGCGACGACGCGCAGCGCGTGCCCGAGGGTGAGCCGGCTCATGACGACGCCGGGCGACGGCGCGGCGGCCGCGACGAGGCCGGCCACCGTGGCGACCGCCGCGACGGGCACGAGGTGCTCGCCGGGCCCGTCGGCGTCCGCGACGAGGAGCCAGCCGGGCCCGACGTCGAGCACCCGGCCGTGCACGCGCTCGCCGTCCCGCAGCACGAGCGTCAGCGGCTCGGGCCCGTGCGCGCGCAGGCGGTCGACGAGCGCGACGCCCGCGCGCTCGGCGCGGGTGAGGTCGGCGACGTCCGCGAGCCGGTCCCGCGCCTGCGCGGCGTCCAGCTGGGACTCGAGGTCCGCGAAGAGCGCGCGCCACCGCATGCGCTCACGGTAGGGGCGGGCGTCGCGGGGCGTGCCCGATCTGTCCACATCCCGAGGGGTCCCTGGTGCGACGCTGTCCGGTTCGGGCATGATCATCGCCATTCACCCGGCATCGTTCACGATCAGTCGCGATCATCAGCCATCATTCGGGAACGCCGAGATCGACCGACGGAGGGGGCCATGGCGTCGTCGACGAGCACCGCGCGCCCTTCGGCCGTGCGCGCGGCCGCGGCCGCCGTCCTCGCGGGGGTCGCGAGCGCCGGGTTGGGTCTGGCCGCCGCGCGGGCCGTCGAGAGCGCGCGCGGGGGCCACGTCGCCGTCGAGCACGTCGTGGCGGCCGGCGCCCTGGTGGCGGGGGCCCTGGCCGGCGTCGCGCTCACGGTGGGCTGCGCCCTGCTCGTGGTCGCCGGGGCGACCCGGGCCCGCGGCGCCCGCCACCGGCGCGCGGAGGCCTGGGCGGCCCGGCTCACACCGGCCGTCCTCCGCCGCCTCCTCGCCGCGGGCGTCGCCTCGGGCCTGGGCCTGGCGGCCGTGGGCGGCCCCGCGCTCGCCGAGGAGATCGACGTCGGCTGGCAGGTGACGAGCCCGTCCGCCGACGACGCGGCCTCCGCCGCGCCGGGCGACGGCGTTGCGGGTGACGGCGTCCCGGAGGGCGCTGCGGGCGACGGCGGCGGCGTCCTCCCCGTGGCCGCCGCGGTGCCCCTGGCCGAGCCCGCGCCCACGGGCCCTGCCGCTGCCGCCCCCGCCCCGGATCCGGCGGAGCGCGCCCCCGCCGCCCCGCGGACCGTCGTCGTGCGACCGGGCGACTGCCTGTGGGGCATCGCCGCCGCCCACCTGCCGGCCGGCGCGAGCGACGCGGAGATCGCCGCGGCGTGGCCGCGCCTCTACGCGGCGAACCGCGACGTCATCGGACCCGACCCCGACCTGATCCACCCGGGCCAGGTGCTGCTCATCCCCCTGGAGGAGACGCCATGACCACGACGCTCACCGCGCGCCCCGGCGCCCCCGCCCGGCCAGGTCCCGCCGGCCGGCCGGTCGCCGCCGCCGCGCGGCCCCGGCTCCTCCTCCCGCCGACGCCGGACCCGGCGCCGTGCCCCGTCGTCCAGGGCCCGACGCCGGCCCTCCCCCTCCGCTCGGTCCTCTCCCCCGTCACGGCCGCCGACTGGCCCGTGCCGGC
>JAAZAC010000162.1 GCA_012514545.1 Actinomycetales bacterium
CGAGCCTCCTCCTGCTCGACGAGGTGACGAGCGCGCTCGACCCCGAGCTCGTGGGCGAGGTCCTCGACCTGCTCATCGAGCTCAAGGCGGACGGCATGACGATGGTCGTCGCGACGCACGAGATGGGGTTCGCGCGCCGGGTCGCCGACGAGGTGTGCTTCCTCCACGAGGGCCGCGTGCACGAGCGGGGCGCGCCCGAGCAGGTGCTCGGGGACCCCGTGGAGCAGCGCACGCGCGACTTCCTGCGGCGCCTCGCCTGACGGGCCCGCGCGCCCGCGGACCTCAGCGCCCGGCGCGCATGATCGCGAGCATCTCCTCGCGCGGCACGACCTTGATCCGCTCCCGCCCGTGGGGCGCGCCGAGCTCGCGCTCGTACGCGTCGAGGAGCGTCCAGCCCTCCCACGTCACCGGCTCGACCCCGCGCTCGGCGAGGAACGCCTCGACCGCGCCCGGGTCGCGCTCGGGGGCGCGGGGCAGGCCGGGGGCGTCGGCCACGAGGTGGCGGATCGTCTCGCTCGCGTCCGACTTCGTGTGGCCGATGAGGCCCACCGGGCCCCGCTTGATCCAGCCCGTCGCGTAGACCCCGGGCAGCGTCTCCCCCGTCGCGTCCACGACGCGGCCCTCGCGGTTCGGGATGACGCCGGCGACGTCGTCGAACGGGAGGTCGGGCAGCGGCGAGCCGAAGTAGCCGACCGCGCGGTAGACCGCCTCGACGGGCCAGTCGTGCATCTGGCCGGTCCCGGCCACCGAGCCGTCACCGGTGAGCACCGTCCGCTCGGTCCGCAGGCCCGTCACGCGATCCTCGCCGAGCACGGCCACCGGCCGGTGGAGGAAGTGCAGGTGGATGCGGCGGGACGCCGTCATCTCCTCCGGGTCCTCGAGCGTCCAGTCCGTGAGTGTCTTGACGACCTGCTTGACCTGGTTCGACGAGTGGATGGCCGCCATCGAGCCCTCGTCGAACTCGAAGTCCTCCGGGTAGACGACGACGTCCACGTCGGGCACGTGGCCGAGCTCGCGCAGCTCGAGCGGGCTGAACTTGGCCTGCGCGGGGCCGCGGCGGGCGAACACGTGCACGTCCGTGACCGGGCTGCCCTTGAGCGTCGCGTACACGTGATCCGGGATCTCGGTCGGCAGCAGGTCGTCCGCGTGCTTGCTGAGGATCCGGGCGACGTCGAGCGCGACGTTGCCGGCGCCGATGACGGCGACCCGCTCGGCCTCCAGCGGCCACTCGCGCGGCACGTCGGGGTGCCCGTCGTACCAGGACACGAAGTCCGCCGCGCCGAACGAGCCCGGCAGGTCGATGCCCGGGATCGGCAGCGCGGCGTCCTTGATCGCGCCCGTGGCGAAGACCACGGCGTCGTAGAACCGGCGCAGCTCGGCGATCGTGACGTCGCCGCCGACGTCGACGTTGCACAGCAGCCGGATGTCGCCCCGCTCGAGGATCTTGTGCAGGGCCAGGATGATCTGCTTGATCCGGGGGTGGTCGGGCGCGACGCCGTACCGCACGAGGCCGAACGGCACGGGGAGGCGCTCGATGAGGTCGATGCTGACGTCGAGCCCGGACTTGGCGAGGATGTCCGAGGCGTAGATGCCGGCCGGGCCGGCGCCGACCACTGCCACGCGCAGGTCGCTGGTCACAGGTGCAGGGGAGCCTTCCGCAGGACGGGGGCGCGCGGGCGCGCCGGGGTTCTCGGCCCAGTGTAGGTGCGGCGGAGCGCAGCACGACGGACGGGCCGGGCGCCGCCGCCGTTCCCTCACAGCACCTCCACGGCGCTACCGTCGGCCGGTGCCCGTCGAACGTCACCGTCCCGGAGTCGACCGCGTCGGCCTCGGCCTGGGGGTGGGCGCGTACCTCCTGTGGGGCGTGCTGCCGCTGTACTTCCCCCTGCTCGAGCCCGCCGGCGCGGTCGAGATCATCGCCCACCGCGTCGTCTGGTCCCTGCTGTTCTGCCTGCTCGCCCTCGCGGCGACGCGCGGGCTCGGCTCGCTCCGCGCGGCCGTCGCGTCCCGCCGCACCCTGGCGACCCTCGCCGCCGCCGGCGCCCTCGTGGCGACGAACTGGCTCGTCTACGTCTACGGGGTGCTCAGCGGGCACACGGTCGACGCCGCGCTGGGCTACTACATCAACCCCCTGGTGACCGTCGCGCTCGCGGTGGTGGTGCTCGGCGAGCGGCTGCGCCGGGCGCAGTGGCTGGCGATCGCGCTCGGGGCGGCGGCCGTCGTCGTCATCACCGTCGGGATGCGGCGGCTGCCCTGGGTGGCGGTCGCGCTCGCGGTGACGTTCGCGGTCTACGGCCTGGTGAAGAACCGCGTCGGGCGCACGGTCGGCGCGGCGGGGAGCCTCACGGTGGAGACGGCGGCGATGACCCCGTTCGCCCTCGCCTACCTCGCGGTGCTCGCCGCGGACGACCGCCTCACGTTCGTCCGCGGCGGCTGGCACGCCGCCGCACTCGCCGGCCTCGGGATCGTCACGGCGGTGCCGCTGCTGCTGTTCGGCGGCGCGGCCCGACGGCTGCCCCTGAGCGTCGTCGGGATGCTGCAGTACCTCGCGCCGACGCTGCAGTTCGTCGTCGCGGTCGCGGTGTTCCGCGAGCCGATGCCGGGCGTCCGGTGGGCCGGCTTCGCGCTCGTGTGGGCCGCGCTCGTCGTGCTCACCGTGGACGGCCTGCGCGCCGGACGCCCGCCCCGGCCGCGCGGCCGGCCCGTCGGCGAGGCCGACGCCGCTCAGGCCACCGTGAACCAGTAGTCGCCGAAGGAGACCGTCGCCCCGGCGGGGAGGCGGACCTGCTGCCCGGCGGCGCAGACGACCTGGGCGCCGTCGGGCAGCGTGACGACGGTGCCGTTGGTCGAGCCGCGGTCGCGCACCCAGGCGCCGTCGCCGTCCACCCCGACGGCGAGGTGGGTCTTCGACACCGAGCGGCGCTCGTCGGGGACGGCGACGAGGCGCTCGGGCACCGGCTCCCCCGCGCGGGGGGCGGGGTTGCGGCCGACGAGCGCGGTGCCGGTGAGCGGCAGCTCGGTCCCGTCCCACAGGCGCAGGACGACGCGGCCGGTCCGGTCCGTCCGGCGCCGGCCGCCGCGCACGAGCGTCAGGCGCGTCACGTCGACGTCGTCGTCGGGGGCCACGGGGCCGACGGCGTGGCGGGGCACCCGGTCGGCGAGGACCGTCGGCGGGATCGGGGACGCGGTCACCGGGCGGTCGGGCGCGTCGGGGCCGGGCGACCCGGCCGCCGGGACCGGCGGGGGGACCGGCGTCGGCGGGGTCGCGGGCGCGGGCACGTCGACGGCCGTGACCTGCCCGAGCAGCCCGTCGAGGCGCGCGGTCGCCGCGTCCTCGGCCGCCCGCAGGCGCGCGGGGTCCGCGCCGAGGGCGAGGTCGACGACGAGCGCGCGGGCCGCCTTGTCGTGCCAGCCCTGGCGGCGCCCGCTCGCGTCGAAGAGCGGCGAGGCGAGGACCACCAGCTGACCCACCCCGGCGACGAGCGTCCCGGCCGCGACGACGAGCGCACGGACCAGGGTCCGGCCCAGCCCGATCGGCGCGCCGCTCTCGGCGTCCACCGTGCGCAGCCCGGCGAGCGCCTTGCCCAGGGTCGCGCCGCGGCGGCCGTGGTACCACCACTGCACGAGCCCGACGACGGCCAGCGCGGGGCCGCCGACCAGCACGAGCCACGGCACGCCGGCGCCGCCGTCCGCCGCCATCCGCCACGCCCCGGCCGCGAGGAACGCGCCGCCGAGGAGGAACGCCGCGAGCGCGTCGACGACGGCCGCGAGCGCGCGCTTGCCCAGGCCCGCGGGCACCGCCCCGGGGATCGCCACGGTCACCTCCCGATCGGTGGGCGCGGGTCGCGCGCCCCCAGGCATTGTCGGCGCGCGTCGGCGCCCTGTTGAGCCCGTCCGGGCACCTCGTCGCCCGACGACGCCCGACGCGCGGGCCGAGCGCTACCCGACGCGCGCCGTCCGGAACGCCTCGGCCAGCGAGCCGGAGGCGAACGCGTCCTCGGGCCCGCACACCGAGAGCACGACGAGCGCGCCGTCGGGCGCCTCGACCACGAGCACGAGCTCGCGGACCCCGTCGACGACGGCGGCCCCCGCGGCGTGCGCGCGGTGCCCCGACCACTCGGCCTCGCCCTCGGGCACGGACGGGCGGAACTGCTCGATGCCGCCGTGCGTGCCCGGCGCCGCCTCGAGCACCGTCACCACGACGCCGTCGTCCCCGAGCGCGCCCCACACGCCGTCGATCTCGACGGGACCGGCGTGGGCCTCCCGGATCGCGCGGGCGGCCTCCTCCGACGCGAGGCGCCACGGCCCGGCGTCGTCGGGCAGGTGGATCGCCACCGGGCCGAGCGACGTCGTCTCGACCTCCGGCTCCTCGGCGACCCGCGCGCCCCGCACGGCCGCGGC
>JAAZAC010000163.1 GCA_012514545.1 Actinomycetales bacterium
CTCCTTGAGCGCGCGGACCTCGTCGGTGCCGAGCGCCGAGCCGTGGATCGCGCCGGTGTTCTGCTTGTTCGGCGAGGGCCAGCCGATGATCGTGCGCAGCGAGATGATCGACGGCCGGCCCGTCTCGGCGCGCGCGGCCTCGAGGGCGGCGGCCAGCGCGCCGACGTCCTCGGTGTAGCCCGTGCCCCCGTTGGTCCAGTCGACGCGCTGGGTGTGCCAGCCGTACGCCGCGTACCGGGCGAGGACGTCCTCGCTGAACGAGACGTCGGTGTCGTCCTCGATCGAGATGTGGTTGTCGTCGTAGAGGACGACGAGGTTGCCGAGCTCCTGGTGGCCGGCGAGGGAGGAGGCCTCCGAGGTCACGCCCTCCATGAGGTCGCCGTCGCTGGCGATGACCCAGATGGTGTGGTCGAACGGGCTCCTGCCGGGGGCGGCGTCGGGGTCGAAGAGGCCCCGCTCCCGGCGCGCGGCCATCGCCATGCCGACGGCGGACGCGAGGCCCTGGCCGAGCGGGCCGGTCGTGATCTCGACGCCCTCGGTGTGCATGTACTCGGGGTGGCCCGGGGTCTTCGAGCCCCAGGTGCGCAGGGCCTTGATGTCGTCGAGCGTGAGCGGGTAGCCCGAGGCGAAGAGCTGCAGGTAGAGCGTGAGGGAGGAGTGGCCGGCGGAGAGGACGAACCGGTCGCGGCCCGGCCAGCGGGGGTCCGCCGGGTCGTGGCGCAGGAAGCGCTGGAAGAGCAGGTACGCCGCGGGGGCCAGGCTCATCGCGGTCCCCGGGTGACCGTTGCCGACCTTCTGCACCGCGTCCGCGGCGAGCACGCGGAGGGTGTCGACCGCCCGGCGGTCGAGGTCGGTCCAGTCGAGGCCGGTCTGCCCGGTGGTGGGCGTGGGCGTCGTGTTCACAGCTCCTCATTCCTTGCCCGGACGTGGCCGGGGTCGTGGTCGGCCCGGGCACCGCGTGTGGCGGTCGCGCCCGAGGCGGGGGCCGGCCGTCGGCGGGGCGCTCATGTCCGCCGTCGGCTGCTGCTCCCGAGCCTAGCGGCGCGCGGCGGGGACGACCGGACGGGGCCCGCCGTCCGGACCGGGCGCCGACGTCGGCCGCGGCCCGGCCGGTGGGCCCCGAACTGGGACTTTGGGCCCGGCGGCGTACGATGAGGCCACACCGGACCCCGCCGCCTCGGAACGGAGCTCGTCGCACGTGCGCACCGTCACCCCCGCGCCGGTCACGGCGCCCCCCGACGGCGGGCCCCGGACGGAGCGTCTCGCCCACGTGGGCCGGCGCGTGGCCGCCTACGTGGCGCTGACGAAGCCGCGGATCATCGAGCTGCTCCTCGTCACGACGCTGCCGACCATGCTGCTCGCGCAGCAGCGCGTGGGCGGGGGCTTCCCCTCGGTGTGGCTCGTCGTCGCGACGCTCGTCGGCGGGACCGTGGCCGCGGGCGCGGCGAACACGCTGAACATGTACCTCGACCGCGACATCGACGGCGTGATGAACCGGACGCGGCGGCGCCCGATCGTCACGGGGGCGGTGACGCCGCGCGGCGCGCTGGTCTTCGGGATCGTGCTGGCGGTCGTGTCGGTGGCGTTCTTCGCCGTCGTGGTCGACCTGCTCGCCGCGGGGCTCACGGCCCTCGCGATCGTCGGGTACGTCGTCGGCTACACGATGGTGCTCAAGCGGCGCACCCCGCAGAACATCGTGTGGGGCGGGATCGCGGGCTGCATGCCGGTGCTCATCGGCTGGGCGGCGGTGACCGGCTCGCTCGACTGGGCGCCGCTGGCCCTGTTCCTCGTCGTCTTCTTCTGGACGCCGCCGCACTACTGGCCGCTGTCCATGCGGTTCCGGCGCGACTACGCCAAGGCCGGCGTGCCGATGCTGCCGGTCGTGGCGAGCGACGTCCGCGTGGCCGTCGAGATGGTCGCGTACTCGGTGGCGATGGTCGCCGCGTCGCTGGCGCTCGTGCCGCTGGCCCCGATGTCGTGGGTGTACGCGGTGGTCGCGGCCGCGGTCGGCGCGTGGTTCTGCTGGTCGGTGGGCGTGCTGCTGTGGCGGGCGCGCCACCCCCGCCCGGGCCGGCGGCTGCGCGAGATGGGCGTCTTCCACGCGTCGATCACGTACCTGACGGTGCTGTTCGCGGCCGTCGCGGTGGACCCGTTCCTGCCCCTCTGATGCGCCCGGAGCCCGCGCCGCAGCCGGTGGCGGAGCCACCGGACCCGCCCGACGCCCTCGAGCGCGCGGTCGGGGCGTACCTCGACCACCTGGCGGTGGAGCGGGGGCTCGCCCGCAACACCCTGGCCGCCTACCGGCGCGACCTGGACAGGTACGCGGCGTTCCTGCGCGGGCGGGGCCGCCGGGCGCCCGGCGAGGTCGCCGAGGACGACGTGCGCGCCTTCGTCACGGCGCTGCGCAGCGGCGCGGACGGCGCCCCACTGGCGGCGTCGTCGACGGCCCGGGTGGTCGCCGCGGTGCACGGCTGGCACCGCTTCTGCGTGCTCGAGGCGTGGGCGGACGCCGACCCGTCGGCCGCCGTCCGGCCGCCCGCGCAGCCGCGCCGCCTGCCCCGGGCGATGAGCGTGGACGACGTCGGCCGCCTCCTCGACGCGGCCGGCCAGGGGGAGGGGCCCGTCCCGCTGCGGGACCGCGCGCTGCTGGAGCTCCTGTACTCGACGGGCGCGCGGATCAGCGAGGTCGTGGGGCTCGACGTCGACGACCTGGACCTGGACCGCGACCACGCGTCCGCGCACCTGCTCGGCAAGGGCGGCAAGGAGCGCGTCGTGCCCGTGGGCTCGTTCGCCCGCGACGCCGTCGAGGCCTACCTCGTGCGCGCCCGCCCGGCCCTCGCGGCCGGGGGCCGCGGGACGCCCGCCGTCTTCCTCAACACACGCGGCGCGCGGCTGAGCCGGCAGACGGCGTGGGCGGTGCTGCGGCAGGCCGCGCGCCGGGCCGGGCTCCCCGCCGACGAGATCTCGCCGCACACGCTGCGCCACTCCTTCGCGACGCACCTGCTCGCCGGGGGCGCCGACGTCCGCGTCGTCCAGGAGCTGCTGGGCCACGCCTCGGTGA
>JAAZAC010000164.1 GCA_012514545.1 Actinomycetales bacterium
CTCGCCGATGAAGTCGCGCATCCGCTCCTTCTGCTCGACGGCGACCCGGTGGGCGGGGTCGGCCGGGTCGGGCAGCTCGACGAGCGTGTTGATGAACGAGCAGCCGCGGTACCCGGTGCGCTCGAGCCGCTCGGCGAGCACGTCGAACACGTGCAGGGGGTGCCCGCCCCGACGCCGCACCTCGGGGACGAAGACCTCCTCCCACGTGCGCCGGCGGCGGGCGAGGAACGCGAGGACGAGGTCCTCCTTGCTCGCGAAGTGCCGGTAGAACGACGCGCGCCCGACGCCGCTCGTGCGCAGGATCTGCTCGATCCCCGTCGCGCGCGTGCCCTGGGCGTAGAAGAGCTCCTCGGCGGCGTCGAGGAGGCGGTCGCGCGCGTTGGTGGCCACGGGCTCAGGGTAGATCGAGGTTGCGGAAAACGGAACCGATCGGTACCGTCGCAGATGGAACCGATCGGTTCCGTCCAGCCGGGCGGCCGAGCCCGAGCGATGACGCCGCCCACGAGGAGAGGACCATCCCGTGCGCATCGGCATCAACGGCTTCGGCCGGATCGGACGCGGCTTCGTGCGCGCCGCCATCGAGCGCGGCAGCGACCTCGAGATCGTCGCGGTGAACGACCTCACCGACGCCGCCACCCTCGCCCACCTGCTCCGCTACGACACCGCCTACGGCAAGCTCGACGGCGTGGAGGTCGACGGCGACGTCATCACCGTCGGCGGGCGCACGATCCAGGTGCTCTCGGAGCGCGACCCCGCCGCCCTCGGCTGGGGCGACCGCGGCGTCGAGCTCGTGGTCGAGTCCACCGGGCGGTTCACCGGCCGCGACGGCGCCGAGAAGCACCTCGCCGCCGGCGCCCGCAAGGTGCTCGTCAGCGCGCCCGCCAAGGGCGACGACCTCACGATCGTCATGGGCGTCAACGACCACCTCTACGACCCGGCCGCGCACACGATCGTGTCCAACGCCTCCTGCACCACGAACTGCCTCGCGCCGCTCGCCAAGGTGCTGCACGACGCCGTCGGGATCGAGCACGGCGTCATGACGACGGTCCACGCCTACACGGCCGACCAGAACCTCCAGGACGGCCCCCACCGCGACCTGCGCCGAGCGCGCGCCGCCGCGGAGAGCATCGTCCCGACGACGAGCGGCGCGGCGAAGTCCATCGGCCGCGTGCTGCCCGAGCTCGACGGGCGGCTGTCCGGCTTCGCGCTGCGGGTGCCGGTGCTCACGGGCTCGATCACCGACCTCACGGTCACCGCGTCGCGCGACGTCACCGTCGAGGAGATCGACGCCGCCTACCGCGCCGCCGCCGAGTCCGGGCCGCTGGCCGGCGTGCTCGCCTACTCGAGCGACCCGATCGTCTCGGCGGACATCGTGGGCAACCCGGCGTCGTGCATCTACGACGCGCCGCTGACCACGGTGGTGGGGCGCACGGTCAAGGTGCTCGGCTGGTACGACAACGAGTGGGGCTTCACCAACCGCCTGCTCGACACCGCCGAGCTCATCGCCCGCGCCGGCTGAGCGGGCCGCGCCGAGGCCCGCGGCGCATCCGCCCTCCCCACCCGCGCCGAGGTCGACAGCGGACGCCGAGGTCGACAGGTCCGGCCTGTCGACCTCGGCGGAAGC
>JAAZAC010000165.1 GCA_012514545.1 Actinomycetales bacterium
GAGCTCATCGAGATCTGGACGCAGGCGACCGACAAGGTGGCCCAGGCGATGCAGGACGCGTTCCCGCGCTCCAACCCCCTGTACCGCATGGTCAGCTCGGGCGCGCGAGGCAACTGGATGCAGGTCCGGCAGATCGCCGGCATGCGCGGCCTCGTGGCCAACCCGAAGGGCGAGATCATCCCGCGGCCGATCAAGTCGAACTACCGCGAGGGCCTGTCCGTGCTGGAGTACTTCATCGCCAGCCACGGCGCCCGGAAGGGTCTGGCGGACACCGCCCTGCGGACCGCCGACTCGGGCTACCTCACGCGGCGTCTCGTCGACGTCTCGCAGGACGTCATCGTCCGCGAGGACGACTGCGGCACCGACCGCGGCCTGGTCCTGCCCGTCGCCGTCACCGGTCCGGACGGCCAGCTGCGCCGGCACGACCGCGTGGAGACGAGCGTGTACGCCCGGACGCTGGCGACCGACGTCGTCGCGCCGGACGGCACGGTCCTCGCCGAGGCGGGGGAGGACGTCGGCGACGTCATCATCGACCGCGTCCTCGCGGCCGGCGTCACGGAGGTCAAGGTCCGCTCCGTCCTGACCTGCGAGTCGCGCGTCGGCACGTGCGCGAAGTGCTACGGCCGCTCGCTCGCGACGGGCAAGCTCGTCGACATCGGCGAGGCGGTCGGCATCATCGCCGCCCAGTCGATCGGCGAGCCCGGCACCCAGCTGACGATGCGGACGTTCCACACCGGCGGTGTGGCCTCGGCCGAGGACATCACGCAGGGTCTGCCGCGCGTCCAGGAGCTCTTCGAGGCCCGGACCCCGAAGGGCGAGGCGCCGATCGCGGAGTACTCGGGCCGCGTGACGATCGACGACAGCGAGCGGCTGCGCCGCATCGTCCTGACGCCCGACGACGGCGGCGAGGAGATCGCGTACCCGATCTCCAAGCGGTCGCGCCTGCTGGTGCAGGACGGGCAGCACGTCGAGGTCGGCACCCAGCTCGTCCAGGGCAAGGTGGACCCGAAGAAGGTGCTGCGCATCCTCGGCCCGCGGGCCGCGCAGAAGCACCTGGTGGACGAGGTCCAGGAGGCCTACTCGAGCCAGGGCGTGGACATCCACGACAAGCACATCGAGGTCATCGTGCGGCAGATGCTGCGGCGCGTGACCGTGCTCGACTCGGGTGACACGGACCTGCTGCCGGGCGAGCTCGCGGAGCGCGGCCGGTTCGAGGACGCGAACCGCAAGGCGATCGCCGAGGGTCTCCAGCCGGCGTCGGGCCGTCCGGAGCTCATGGGCATCACCAAGGCCTCGCTGGCGACGGACTCCTGGCTCTCGGCCGCCTCCTTCCAGGAGACGACCCGGGTGCTGACCGAGGCCGCGATGAGCGGCCGGAGCGACCCGCTGCTGGGCCTGAAGGAGAACGTCATCATCGGCAAGCTCATCCCGGCGGGCACCGGGCTGAGCCGCTACCGCAACGTGGTCGTGGAGCCCACCGAGGAGGCGAAGGCCGAGCTGTACCCGAGCTTCGGGTACGACGACATCGACTTCCCGCCGCTCGGCATGGGCTCCGGCGAGGCGATCCCGCTCGACGAGATCGACTTCGGCGACCTGCGCTGACCCTGCGCGGGCGGCCCGCGTGGCCGCCCGCGCCGGCGGTGCGCCCCGGGGTGAGGACTGGCCGGCGGCGCGCCGCGCCCCGAGGAGGGGCCCGCCCGAGCGGTGGGCCCCTCCTCGCGCGGGGGCGGGCGGGGAGTCAGGCAGGAAGGCACGCCGGGATGTACGCCGGGATGCACGCGGCGAAGCGCGCGGGAATGCCGCGCCGACCTGTCGCGTTGCACCCCTCGGCCGACGACGGCGAGCGGCTCCGGGCGCGCCCGGACCGCTTTGACGCTCGCTCGCCGCAGCAGGTAACGTGAGCCCCTGTGCCCGCGCCGTCGGGCCCTCGCGCGTGCTCCGCGTCGGATGTCGCCCCCGGTGGGTGAGGTCGGCGAAGGCGCCGGGTGGTGAGCCACCTACCGCGCGGTCCCAACCGTCCAGCAGCTCCTGGCGGTCGGCGCCGCGCTCGAAGGGGCCGACACGCCCGGGTGCGGGGGTCGGCACGGGACGAAAGACCGACAGGCCCGGGAGGGCCTGCAGACCGGGGGCGGACCCCGGTTCGACCAGACGACGAGAAGGCGAGACGTAGTGCCCACGATCCAGCAGCTCGTGCGCAAGGGCCGGGCGACGAAGAAGGCGTCCTCGAAGACGCCGGCCCTGAAGGGCAGCCCGCAGCGGCGCGGTGTGTGCACCCGCGTCTACACGACGACCCCCAAGAAGCCGAACTCGGCGCTGCGCAAGGTGGCCCGCGTGAAGCTCTCGAGCCAGGTCGAGGTCACGGCCTACATCCCCGGCGTCGGCCACAACCTCCAGGAGCACTCGATCGTGCTCGTGCGCGGCGGCCGCGTGAAGGACCTCCCCGGCGTGCGCTACAAGATCGTCCGCGGCGCGCTCGACACCCAGGGCGTGAAGGGCCGCAAGCAGGCCCGCAGCCGCTACGGCGCCAAGAAGGAGAAGAGCTGATGCCTCGCAAGGGCCCGGCCCCGAAGCGGCCGCTCACCGCCGACCCGGTCTACGGGTCGCCGCTCGTCACCCAGCTCATCAACAAGGTGCTGCTCGACGGCAAGAAGTCCGTCGCGGAGGCGATCGTCTACGGCGCGCTCGAGGGCGCGCGCGAGAAGACGGGCACCGACCCGGTCGTCATCCTCAAGCGCGCGCTGGACAACGTGCGCCCGGCGCTCGAGGTGCGGTCCCGCCGCGTCGGCGGCGCGACCTACCAGGTGCCGGTCGAGGTGCGCCCCGTGCGCGCGACGACGCTGGCGCTCCGCTGGCTCGTGGACTTCGCCCGCGCCCGTCGCGAGAAGACCATGACCGAGCGGCTCATGAACGAGATCCTCGACGCGAGCAACGGCCTCGGTGCCGC
>JAAZAC010000166.1 GCA_012514545.1 Actinomycetales bacterium
CGCGGGAACCGTTGCGTCGACGAGGCGCGCCGGTGCCGGGTCCGTGCGCTCAGCCCGTGGTGGCCCGGGCGCGTTCGTGGGCGGCGACGAGCCGCTCGTCGTCGGCGCCGAGGAGCCGGCGGTCGTCGAGGCCCTCGTACCGGGTGTCGGTCACCGGCGTCAGCTCGACGAACGTCACCTCGTGGCGCGCGAGCGCGAGCCGCAGGTCGACGCGCCCGCCCGCGACGGGCAGCCGGCCGTGCTCGACGGCGGGCCGCTCGGCCGTGCGCAGCACGTCGAGCTGGCGCTCGGTCGGCGACGCCGGCCGGCCCAGCTCGCGCCAGGCCGCGAACGCGTTGCCGGACTCCTCGTTCACGCGCTCGCGCAGCACGAACACGCCGTCGGGCGCGGTGCCCGCCCCGGTCGCCACCGGCAGCGACAGGCGCACCTCGTGGCGGTCGGGCACGTCGTCGGCGGCGGTCCCGCCCACCGGCTGCCAGGCGAGCACGGTGACGCGGCCGTCGTCGTCGGCGCACACGAGGTGGTCCGCGCCGCGGGCGAGGACCCGGCGGCCCATCCGGGCCATGAACGCGTAGAGGTGGTAGGTCGGCTTGGCGACCTGGCGGTGGGTGAGCAGGCCGAACCCGCCGTGGAAGAACGTCGTCGGGACGTCGAGCTCCTCGAACACGTCGCAGAACGTCCAGTAGGAGAACGAGTCGACGTGGTCGCCGCCCGCCGCGAGCACCGGGGCCAGGTAGGCCGCGTGGTACGCGGTGTCGTGGACCGGGTTGTCGGGCCGGTAGGAGGAGTTGAACTCGGTGATGTGCACCGGCAGCCCGGCCAGCCGCGTGCCCGCGAGCGAGCGGGCGGGCTCGGCGAACTGGTCGAGCAGGTCCGACGGCGGCCGCAGGGCCTGGTAGCAGCCGAACGGCACCTCCTGCGGCTCGTGCGAGGCGTACGCGTGCCGGCTGACGAAGTCGACGGGCACGTCGTGCCGCGTGACGTACTCGGCGAACGGGCCCCACCAGTCGGCGACGGTCGGCCCGGGCGACAGCGCGGGGCCGCCCACCTGGATCTCGGCGTCGACCTCCTTGATCGCGCGGGCCGTGGCCGCGTACAGCTCGAAGTAGGCCGCCTGGTCGGCGTCCTTCCAGAAGATCGTGAGGTTGGGCTCGTTCCACACCTCGACCGGCCAGCGGCGCACCTCGTCGATCCCGTACCTGTCGACGAGGTGGCGCATCAGGTCCGTGACGAGCGCGGTCCACTCGGCCATGTCCCGCGGGGGCGTGATGTTGCCCCGCCACCAGAAGATCGTGTCGTCGCCGGACGCGAGCGCCCCCGGCATGAACCCGAGCTCGAGGAACGGGCGGATGCCGAGCTCGAGCAGCGCGTCGTGCACCTGGTCGACGTAGCCGAACGCGTGCCTCCGGTGCCGCCGCCCGTCGACGACGGACTCGCGCACGACGCCCATGTCGTCGCTGAGCAGCCCGTGCCCGCGCAGGTGCGTGAACCCGATCTCCCGCTGCACCCGCGCGAGCGAGGCCCGGTAGTCGGCGCGCAGCGCGAGGTTCATCCGGCCGGTGCCGACGCATCGGCGCCACGCGGGCGACAGGTCGCCGACCGGCTCGGCGGGCACGACGACGGGCTCGCTCATCTCGTCCTCCTCCGCTCAGCGGGGGTCGGGCAGGTCGTGCAGGTCCACGCGCACGACGGCGAACGCGTGCGGCGGGAGCGTGACGCGCACCGTGCCCGGGGTCACCTCGAGCTCGTCGACCGGGCGGGGCGCGACGTCGTCGGGGTGGTCCGGCGCGTTGAACGCGCCGACGGACTCGGGGGCGAGGATGCGCCCGCCGACCGCGCCCACGCGCGCGCCGCGGATCTCGACGACGGCGTCGACGGACCGTTCGGGGTCGACGTTCGTCAGCGAGACGTGGCAGACGCCGTCCCGCACGGACGCCGACGCCGACACGGTCGGCAGCGCCTCCCCCGCGACCTCGTGGGTGGCGCCGGGGGCGCGCACGTGCACCGGCACGGCGACCGCGTCGTGGTGCACCGTGCTCATCTCGAACACGTGGAAGGTGGGCGTGCGGACCAGGGTGCCCGTCTCGGCGTCGGCCAGCAGCACCGCCTGCAGCACGTTGACGGTCTGCGCGAGGTTCGCCATGACCACGCGGTCCGCGAGCCGGTGGAACACGTCGAAGTGCAGGGCCGCCACGATCGCGTCGCGCATCGTGTTCTGCTGGTGCAGGAACCCGGGGTTGGTGCCGGGCTCGACGTCCCACCAGGTGCCCCACTCGTCGACGACCAGGCCGATCTCGCCCTCGGGGTCGTAGCGGTCCATGACGGCGATGTGCCGGCGCAGGATCGGCTCGACCGCCTGGGCGCGGCGGATGGTGCGCCAGTACGCGGCGGCGTCGAAGCCCGTCGCCGGGCCCTTGTCCGTCCACGTGCCGCCGATCGTGTAGTAGTGCACGGACACGGCCTCGAACGGCCGGCCGGGGAACTGCGCGGCACGCATGTCCGCGACGGCGCGCATGAGCGCCTCGGTCCACGCGTAGTCGTCCTCGGACGCGCCGGCGGCGATCCGGTAGAGGACGTTGTCGCCGTGGTTCTTGCAGAAGGTGGCGTACTGGCGGGCCAGGTCCGCGTAGACCTCGGCCCGCATGTTGCCGCCGCCGCCCCACGGCTCGTTGCCGAGGCCCCAGAACGGGACCCGCCACGGCTCCTCGCGCCCGTTGGCGCGGCGCAGGTCGACCATCGGCGACGAGCCGGAGCGTGTGAGGTACTCGACCCACTCGCTCATCTCGCGGACGGTGCCCGAGCCGACGTTGCCCACGACGTACGGGTCGGCGCCGAGCAGCTCGCACAGCGCCATGAACTCGTGCGTGCCGAAGTGGTTGTTCTCCTCGACGTTGCCCCAGTGGGTGTTGACCATGCGGGGCCGCTCGTGGCGCGGCCCGACGCCGTCGCGCCAGTGGTACTCGTCGGCGAAGCAGCCGCCGGGCCAGCGCAGGTTCGGCACGGCGATCTCGCGCAGGGCCTCGACGACGTCGGCCCGGATGCCGCCGATGTTGGGCAGGGGCGAGTCCTCGCCCACCCAGATGCCCCCGTAGATGCACGTGCCGAGGTGCTCCGCGAAGTGCCCGTACACGTGACGGCTGATCGTCGGGCCCGGGAGGTCGGCGTTGACGATGACGGTGGCGTCGGTCACGGCAGGCCTTTCACGAGTGCAGCGGTGCGCCCGCGCGGGCGGGGGCGCGGGTTCGGTGTGGAGCGGCGGCCCGCCCCGGCCGGGGCGGGCCGCCGGGTCGGTCAGCCCTTGACGGCCCCGGTCAGGCCGCCGACGATGCGGCGCTCGAACAGGGAGAAGAACGCCAGGGCGGGAAGCATCGCCAACGAGGTGAACGCCAGCACCCGCGCCGTGTCCACGGAGTAGCGCGAGGCGAACGCCTGCACGCCGAGGGGCAGCGTGTAGGCGGCGTCGTCGTTGAGGATGAACAGCGGCAGGAGGTAGCTGTTCCAGCTGCCGATGAACGCGAGGATGCCGACGGTGATGACGCCGGGCAGCGACAGCGGCAGGACCATCCGCCAGAAGAAGCCGAGGCGGCTGCAGCCGTCGATGGCGGCCGCCTCCTGCAGCTCCGTGGGGATGGCCCGCAGGAACGGCACGAGGATGATCACGGTCACCGGCAGCGCGAACGCGATCTGGGGCAGGATCACGCCCCCGAGCTTGTTCATCAGGCCGATGCTGCGAACCATGATGTACAGCGGCGTGATCGCCACGGTCATGGGGAACATCAGGCCCGCCGCGTAGAGCGCGTAGAGCGCACCCCGGCCCCGGAAGTTGTACCGGGCGATGGCGAAGCTGACCATGAGGCCCAGCGCGACGACCGCGACAGTGGTGGTCACCGCGGCGATGGTCGAGTTGAGCACCTGCTGCCAGAAGACCCCGCCCGTGAGCACGTCGACGTAGTTGCCGACCTGCCACACCCGCGGGAACCCGGACGGGTCGGTGGTGATCTCCGCGTTCGTGCGGAAGCCGCCGATGATGATGTACGCGACCGGCGCGAGCATCACGATGATGAGCAGCACCGCGACCGCGTAGACGGCGGCGTTGGCCCTCCTCTGCGCCCCGTGCTGCCGCGGCGGACGTCGCTTGCGCGCCAGCGGCGGGGCGACGGACGTGGCGGCCATCAGCGGGCACCTCCCGTGACTGCTCCCTCGGTGTCACGACGGAGCACGAAGCGCTGGTAGGTCAGCGCGCAGACGAGCGAGATGAGGAAGAGCACGACGGCGACGGCGTTGCCGTACCCGAACGAGCCGGCGTTGCGGCCGTAGGAGACCATGTAGGTCGCCATGGTCGAGGTGCCCGCCGTCGAGGCGATGTACTGACCCCAGATGATGTAGACGAGGTCGAAGAGCTGGAGCGACCCGATCATGGACAGGAACGCCCAGATCCGGATCGTCGGGCCGAGCAGCGGCAGCGTGATGCGCCGCTGGATCTGCCAGTAGGACGCGCCGTCGATCTGCGCGGCCTCGTAGATCTCCTGGGGGATGCCCTGCAGGCCCGCGAGGAAGATGATCACGGCGAAGCCGATGTACTTCCACGTGATGATGAGCATGAGGGTCCAGATGGCG
Organism: Actinomycetales bacterium; assembly: GCA_012514545.1. Taxonomy (GTDB): domain Bacteria; phylum Actinomycetota; class Actinomycetes; order Actinomycetales; family Cellulomonadaceae; genus Actinotalea. Next base: position 4,618 of record JAAZAC010000166.1, read on the forward strand.
ATGTCCGGGTCGGACAGCCACTCGTTCGCCAGGAACCCCAGGCCGATCTTCTCGAGGGCGTCGTTGACGGCGCCGGCGCTCTGGAGCATGAGGCTCCAGCCGGTCCCGACGACGACCTCGGAGATCACGTACGGGACGAAGATCAGGACGCGGATCACCGACTGACCGCGCATCTTCCGGTTCATGAGCAGCGCGAGCAGGAGCGCCGCGGGGCCCTGCAGCACGAGCGACATCACCACGATGAACGCGTTGTGCTTCAGGGCGTCGTGGAAGATCGGGTCCTTGATGATCGTGATGTAGTTCTGGAACCCGATGAAGTCGGTGGGGACGCCGTAGCCCTCCCACCGGAAGAACCCGTAGTAGGCGGCCATCGCGACCGGGAACATCACGAAGGCCAGGAAGACGATGGTGGCCGGACCGGTCAGCGCCACGATCTCCAGGCGTTCGGCCCATCCGAGGCCGCGGCGCCGCCGGCGCGGCGGGGACGACACCGAGGTGTCGCCCCCGCCGGCCGGGAGATCCACGCGCGAGCCGTTCGCGGGACGCGAGCTCTCGCTGATGGATGTCATGGACGTACTTTCTCAGCCGCGAGCCGCAGCATCCTTCACGGCCTCGACGATGCCGGCCGCGTCACGCTTGCCCGCGAGCATGTCGACGACCGCGACGTTGAGCGCGTTGCCCACGTTCTGGCCGTAGACCGTGTCGAGCCACTGCGAGACGTACGGCGCGGCGTTGTACGCCTCGAGCACGCTCTGCAGGTAGGGCTCCTCGATGATCTTCTGCGACTCGACGTTCACCGTCGGGGCGCTGAAGGCGCGGTAGTAGTTCTCCTGGACCTCGGTGCGGGCGATGAAGTTGAGGAACGCGCCGCACTCCTCGCGCGGAGCCTGGGCCGAGCAGGAGTAGCCGTCGACGCCACCGAGGATGGAGCCGGGCTCACCCTCGCCACCGGGGACCTCGGGGAACGGGAACCAGTCGAGGTCGGGCAGCGGCTGCTCGTCGGGCGTGAGGGAGGCGATGACGCCGGGGTTCCACGCGCCCATGAGCTCCATGGCGGCCTGGTGGTTGGCCAGCAGACCGGCCGACGAGCCGGCGCCCTGCTGGGCCGACGTCGTCAGGAAGCCCTCGTTGAACGGCTCGGTGTCCGCGAACGCCTTGAGGTTCTCCGCGGCCTCGACCCAGCACGGGTCGTCGAAGTTCATCTCCTGGCCGGCGGCCTCGAGCGTCTCCGGGCTGCAGGCGCGCAGCGCGAAGAAGTAGTACCAGTGCGCAGCGGGCCACGCGTCCTTGGCGCCGAGGGCGATCGGCTGGATGCCGGCGTCCTTCAGCTTGGCGACGGCGTCGTTGAGCTCGTCGATCGTCGTCGGCGTCTCGTCGATGCCGGCCTGCGCGAACAGGTCCTTGCTGTACCAGATGCCACCGGGGAGCACGGCGACGGGCATCGCGTAGACCTTGCCACCGAGCGAGTTGGCCGCGAACGAGCCCTCGGGGATGAGCTCCTTGGTCTCGTCCGAGATCAGGTCGGTGATGTCCATGAGCTGGCCGGCCCGGACCATCGCCGCCATCTTGCCGCCGCCGCGCTGCATGAAGATGTCGGGCGCGTCACCGGCGTTGAGGGCCGTCTGGAGCTTGCCGTCGAGCTCCTCGTTCTGGATCGACTGGATGTCGATCGTGACGTGGGGGTACTCCTCCTGGAACGCGGCGACGGTGTCCTCCCAGAACGCCTTGCCCGGGCCCGTGGTGGCGTTGTGCCAGAACGTCATGGTGACGGGCTCCTTCTCCTCGCCCTCACCGCCGCCGTTCCCACCGGTCGAGCCGCCATTGCCGTCGTCGCCACCACAGGCCGCGAGGCCCGCGGTGAGCAGGAGCGCGGCGGACGCGGCCGCCAGCGCCTTCCTGATCCTCATGAGCTGTCCCTTCTTCTCCTCGTTGAGTAGCGCGGCCTCACGGCCGCTCGAACCGAGCTCGCCAGGTGACCCACCGGCCCTCGCCGTCCCCGTCCGGGTCGTTCCGGGCGGTGAAGGTGTCCGAGCCTCCGATGACCGGCGGCGAGGGCGAGCGGGTTCTGCAACGTTGTACACGGTGCGACAACGCCTACGCTGGCAGCCGCGCAGGTGCGATGTCAAACGTTGTAGATAACGATTTCGACAACGTCGGGGAACGGCCTGGTCGCGCCGCCGTGGCCGGCCGACCCGAGGGGCCGACCGGCCACGGCGTCCTGCTACGGCGACCGCTCGGACGTCGCCGTCACCCGGCCCGGAACAGGCGCGGGAGCAGGTCGACGAGGTTCGCGGACCACACGTCGAAGCCGTGCGGACCGACGGACTCGCCGGCGAACTCGTAGGCCACCCCGGCGGCGTCGAGCGTCGCCATCGTCCCGTAGACCCAGTCGCGGGCGAAGTCGCTGACGTCGCCCACGTAGATGCGGGCGAGCGTCGTCGTCGCGTTCACCGCCTCGGCGTCGAACGGCGGCGTGAAGAACAGGCCGCCGGAGAAGGCGCCGACGTAGGCGAACTGACCCGGGTTGGTGAGCCACGTGACGAGCGAGTTCATGCCGCCCATCGACAGCCCGGCGATCGCCCGCTGCTGCGGGTCGTCGGTCACGTGGTACTCGGCCGCCAGCGCCGGGATGACGTTCTCGAGCAGCTCGGCCTGGTAGTTCGGCACGTTGCCGTCCGGCATGACGACGACCATCGGCTCGATCTCGCCCTGCCGGTACAGGTTGTCGAGGATCTGCGGGGCCCGGCCGACCTCGACCCAGTCGCCCCAGTTCTGGCCGCCGCCGTGGTTGAGGACGAACAGCGGGTACGGCTCGGCGCGGGCCGGGTCGTAGTCCACCGGGGTCAACACGTAGGCGCTGCGCTCGGCGCCGGTGACGGCGCTGTGGTACGTCAGCACCGACACCTCGCCGCGCTCCCCCTCGGGGGCGTCCGCGAGCAGCCAGTCCGTCTCGCCCGGCACGAACAGCGGGCTCACGCCGGTGAGCCAGGTGACCGTGTCCGCCGGGTCCTTGACGTCCACGCCGTCGACGACGTAGCGGTAGTAGTAGAACCCGTCGAGCGGGCCGAGGGACAGCCGCCAGCGGTCGCCGACCTTCGTCATCGGGATCCGGAACCAGGCCCCGTTCGGCGCCCAGTTCGCCCACACGGTGACGTCCTTGGCGTCGGCCCACTGCGTGCCGGTCTCGAAGGTGACGATGCCGTTCTCGTCGACGTGCGGGGTCGTGATCGAGCCCGTCGGCGGGGCGACGTACGGCGCGGTGAGCGGCCCGTGCCCCTCGCGGGGGCCGCCGTCGGCGTGGCCGTCGAACACCCGGGAGGCGAAGTCGCGCACGGCCTCGCGCCAGGTGTCCCAGGTGCCGCCCTGGTCGGGGTCGACGCCGTCGAACTGGTGCCGCACGCCGGCGGCCTCGAACGTGCGCAGCAGCGCCTCGGTGCCGTTGTAGGCGGGGTCGAGCACGTTGCCCACGTAGAGCCGGAGCAGGTCGAGCTGCGCGTTCATCTTGTTGGCGTCCGGCTTCTTCAGCTGCAGGCCCTCGAGCGCGCCGGAGAACGAGCCGACCGACGCGAAGCGGTTCGGCTCGCGGACCGCGATCTCGAGCGCCGTCGTGGCGCCGGTGCCGATGCCGGCCACGGCCCGCCGCTTGTGGTCCGGGCCGACGCGGTACGCCTTCTGCACCGCCGGCACGAGCGAGTCGAGCAGCTCGGCGCGCGGGTCCGGGCCGTTGACGTCGGCCATGACGACGACCATCGGCTCGAGCTCACCGGCGACCGCGAGGTTGTCCAGCACCTGCGGCACGCGCCCCAGCTCGGCCCACTCGCGGGCGCTCTGCCCCTCGTCGGCGAGCAGGTAGAGCGTCGGGGCCGGCTTGCCGCGCTCGGCGTCGTAGTCGGGGTGCGTCCAGACGAGGACCGTCCGGTCCTCGTGCGTCACCGTGCTGCGGTAGGTCAGCTCGGCGACCTCACCGCCCCCGGACGCGACGTCGGCCATCCACTCGACCTCCGGCCCGGGCACGAAGTACGTGTTCCACGTCGGCCGGGACGTGACCGCGACCGGGGTGTCCGGGTTGCGGAAGGAGACCTTCGTCCGGTCCGGCATCGTCGCCGTGTACGTGTAGTAGTAGAGCCCGGGCGGCACCGGCCCCCACATGCCCTGGTAGTCGGCCCCGCTGGGGTCCAGCGCGAGGTCGGACCACGTGCCCGCGGGCCCGATGTTGCCCTGCAGCTCGACGACCGCGGGGCGTGCGCCCACGATCTCCTCGACCTGCGCCTGGGAGATCGTGAAGCGGTAGTAGCCACCCTCCGCCGTCGTGACCCAGGGGTCGGGCGCCGGCGGGTCGTCCGCCGCGACGGCGGGCGTGGCGACCACCGCCGCCCCCAGTGCCACCGCCGCGCCGGCGAGGAGCGCCGTCGCGCGTCGAAGAGTCCTCGGGCCACGCGGCCCGGGTCGGGTCATCACCATCGATGTTCCTCCTGCGACTCCGACCGGCGGGTCGGCACGTGACCGCGCCGGCCTCCGCCGCGCCGAGCCGGGGGAATCCCGTCGAGGCGGTATCCGGACCCGTCGGCTCCTGCAACGTTGTAGAAACACTCCGATCTACAACGTCGTAGAAGACGGGTTGCCAGCATCGTCGGCCGCGCCCCCGGGCCGCGTCAAGACCCCCGCCGGCACTCGCGCGCCCGGCCGCCGGGCCCTGCCGGGGCGGCGCGCTCAGGCCTTGCGCGGCGTCGTCTCGCGCTCCACGATGCGCATCCGCGCCAGGTGGAGCACCGGCGGCTCGGGCTCCGCGGGACGCTCGGTGCGCTCCCGCACCCGCCGGCAGAGGAGCTCCACCGCGCGCTCGGCGATCTCCTTGCGGCCGGGGTCGACGCTCGTCAGGGCGGGCGTGGTGTAGCGCGCGTCCTCGGTGTCGTCGAAGCCGACGACGGCGACCTCCTCCGGCACGCCCACCCCGCGCACCTTGAGCTCGTACAGCGCGCCGATGGCGAGGGCGTCGTTGAAGGCGACGACGCCGTCCACCGGCGCCCCCGAGTCGAGGACCGCCGCCATGGCGCGCGCGCCGTTGGTGCGGTGCCAGGCGTCGTCCGCCCAGCCGAGGAGCCGCTCGTCGACCTCGAGCCCGCGCGCGGCGAGCGCCTCGCGGTAGCCCTGGAAGCGCAGGGTCGCGGCGCCCGCGGTCTCGGCGTGCAGCATGCCGATGACGGCGATGTGCCGCCGCCCGCGCTCGAGCAGGAGCTCGGTGGCGGCGCGGGCCCCCTCGACGTTGCGCATCGTCACGTGGTCGACCGCGGGCGAGAAGATCTGCTCCCCGAGCAGCACGATCGGGTACTCGACCTCCTCGAGCAGGCGCGCGTCCCGCTGGTCGAGCGCCGCGGCGCTGAACAGCAGCCCGTCGACCAGCCCGCGGCGCGGCTCGCGCAGGGCCGCGAGCTCGCCCTCCCGCGTGTAGCCCGTGGGCTCGATGAGGACCTGCACCTCGTGGCGCCGCGCGGCGGCGAGGATGTCGTCGGCCAGCTCGCCGAAGTACGGCTGCCCCAGCTCGGGGACGGCCAGCCCGATCATGCCGGTGCGCCCGGAGCGCAGGCTGCGGGCGGTCATGTTGACCTGGTAACCGAGCTCCTCGATCGCGGCGAGCACCCGCTGGCGCGTCGTCTCACGGATGTACGGGTAGCCGTTGAGGACGTTGGAGACGGTCTTGACGGACACGCCCGCCAGCCGTGCGACGTCGACCATCGTCGCCACAGACGTCTCCTCCGATCACCGCGCCACGGCCCGTGCCCCTTCCCGTCGGGCCGCCGGCGCGCCGTCAATCTACCCGATCATGCCCGCCCGGCGGCCGGGTACGGCCGGGCGGCCCGCAGGGGCTCATCGCAGGGGCCGCGCGCGCTCGGCGGCGGACGGCTCCATCGCCCGCGACCCGACGGCGCGCGTCGAGTCGCGCACGACGAGTCGCGTCGCGAGCGGCGTCTCCGTCATCTCGTCCTGGCCCTCCTCGAGCGAGACGAGCAGCTTCTGCACCATGAGCTCGCCGAGCGTGGCGAAGTCCTGGCGCACCGTCGTCAGCGGCGGGTAGAGGTACGCCGCCTCCGGGATGTCGTCGAACCCGACGATGGAGATGTCCTCCGGCACCGCGAGCGAGCGCTCGCGCAGTGCGGAGAGCAGCCCGATCGCGGTGAGGTCGTTGGAGCAGAACACCGCCATCCCGGGCTCCAGGTCCATCTCGCGCCCGAGCCGGTAGCCGCCCTCGGCCTGCCAGTTGCCGTAGACGAGGTCGACCACGGGCAGCCCCCGCTCCGCGAGCTCGTCCCGCCAGCCGCGGACCCGCTCGACCGCGTCGGCCGCCCGCGCGGGACCGGCGATGTGCGCGATCCGGGTGTGCCCGAGCTCGGCGAGGTGGCGCACCGCGGCCCGCGCCCCCCGGTACTGGTCGATCTGCACGAGCAGCGGGCTGCGCCGGGCCGACGACGCCGCCGCCACGACCGGGACGGACAGGTCGAGCTCGCGGACCATCTCGAGCACCCCGATGTCCATGACGATGAGCGCGATGGCGTCCACCCGCCGTCGGAGCAGGCCCTCGATCGCCGCGCGGACGGCGCCCGGGTCGTCGTCGACGGTCGTCACCGTGTCCACGCTGTACCGGGCCGCGCGCGCCGCGATGGAGAAGTGCATCCCGATGCGCACGGGGCCGTGGTCGGACACGGCGGGCGCGATGAGGCCGAGGGTGCGCGTGCGCCGCGAGACGAGCGACCGCGCGGCGGGCGACGGGCTGTAGTTGAGCTGCGCGATGGCCTGCTCGACGCGCGCGCGGGTCGCCGGCCGGACGTTCGGCAGCCCGTTGAGGACGCGGGAGACGGTCTGGTGCGACACGCCCGCGAGCCGGGCGACGTCGAAGATGTTCGCGGCCCGCGTCGGCTTCTCGTCGGCCATCGTCACCCCTCCTGCTCGTCGTCGGGGCTGGCCACGAGCGCCAGGAGCGAGTCGACGGTGACGTCGTGCGAGGGCAGGGTCTCCACGACGCGGCCGTCGCGCAGGATGGCCACGCGGTCGCCGACGCGCAGCACCTCCTCGAGCTCGGCGGAGATGAAGACGACGGACAGCCCGTTGTCCGCGAGCTCGCCGACGAGGTTCTGGATCTCGACCTTCGCGCCGACGTCGATCCCGCGCGTCGGCTCGTCCAGCACGAGCACGCGGGGGGCGAGGGCGAGCAGGCGCGCGAGCAGCACCTTCTGCTGGTTGCCGCCGGAGAGGGTGCCGGCCGGGCGGTCGAGGTCGGGCGGCCGGATGCCGAGCGCCTCGACCCAGCTCTGCGCGAGCTCGCGCTGCCGGGCCGGCCGCATCCGGCGCCAGAACCCGCGCTGGGCCTGCACGGCGAGCGTGATGTTCTCGAGGACGCTGAGCTCGCCGAGGATCCCCTCGACCCGGCGGTTCTCGGAGGAGTAGACGACGCCGAGGGAGATCGCCTTCCGGGGCGAGTCGAGGTGGACGGGCCGGCCCTCGATCCGGATGATCCCGGCGTCGAGACCGGCGACGCCGGTGATGGCCCGGGCGAGCGACGTCCGGCCGGAGCCGAGCAGGCCGGCCACCCCGACGACCTCGCCCTCGCCGACGTCGAGGTCGGCGGCCGCGATCCCGGGCCCGGCCCCCACGCCGCGCGCGCTGAGGAACACCGGCTGGTCCGCGTCCTCGCCGAACGTCCGCTCGCGCGCCTTGAACTCCCCAGCCTCGCGCCCGAGCATCTTGTTCACGAGGTCGATGCGCAGCAGCTCGCGCGTGAGGTACTCCCCCACGAGCTTGCCGTCGCGGAGCACCGTCACCCGGTCGCAGATCTCGTAGACCTGGTCGAGGAAGTGCGAGACGAAGAGGATCGCGACGCCGCGCGCGCGCAGCTCGCGGATGATCCGGAACAGCTCGGCGACCTCGTCGAGGTCGAGGCTGGAGGTCGGCTCGTCGAGCACGAGCACCCGCACGTCGGTGGAGATGGCCCGCGCGATCGCGACGAGCTGCTGCACCGCGACGGAGTGCATGCCGAGCGGCGACGCGGGGTCGACGTCGAGCCCGAGGTCGGCCAGGATCTCGCCGGCCCGACGGCGCATCAGCCGCTGGTTGACGACGCCCCGCGAGCGCGGCTCCCGGCCGAGCAGGATGTTCTCCGCGACCGAGAGGTTCGGCAGCAGCTCGATCTCCTGGTACACGGTGCCGATGCCCGCACGCTGCGCGTCGTGCGGCCGCGCGAAGCGGACCTCCCGCCCGTCGAGCACCAGCCGCCCGGCGTCGAGCGGCAGCGCCCCCGTGATGGCCTTGATGAGCGTGGACTTGCCCGCGCCGTTCTCGCCCATGAGCGAGTGCACCTCGCCCGGGAACATCCGGAACGAGACGTCGTCGAGGGCCGCGTCCGCGCCGAACCGCACAGTGGCGCCGGTGAGCTCGAGCAACGGCTGCGCCACGTCGGCACCGGTCATCGCGCCATTATCGCGACGCGGGGCCGGGACGGCGGGGCGCCGTGCTGGACTCGTCGCGACGTCGCTCAGCGCCGATGCTCCGATCGGGCGACGATGCCCCGCTGGACCACGATGAACAGCAGGAGCAGCGCGCCGACGATGATCTGCATCCACGACTGCTCCGCGCCCATGAACGAGATGATCGTCTTGATCGTGCCGAAGACCATGACGCCGATGAGCGAGCCCGCCACGTAGCCGCGCCCGCCGGTGAGCAGCGTCCCGCCGATGACGACGGCCGCGATGGCGTCGAGCTCCGTGCCGATGCCGTTGCGCGGGTAGCCGGCGCCGGAGTACGCGGTGAGCATGAGCCCCGCGAGGCCGCCGCAGAAGCCGCTGATCACGTAGACCGCGACCTTCGTGCGCCCGACGTCGAGGCCCATGAGCCGCGCGGACTGCTCGCTGCCGCCGATGGCGTACACGGTGCGCCCGAACCGGGTCAGGTGCAGCACGAACGCGGCCAGGGCCACGACGACGAGCGCGATGATCCCCGTCGGCGTGACGTACCAGTCGCCGAGCCGGATCCGGTTCGACTGCAGCCAGAGGATCCCGGCGTCCTCGACCTTGATCGAGGACAGGCTCACGACGAACGCGAGCCCGCGCGCGAGGAACAGACCCGCGAGCGACGCGATGAACGGCTGGACGTCGAAGTACTGCACGAGCACGCCGATGAGCAGGCCGACCGCGGCGCCGCCCGCGAGCATGACCGGCACCGCGACGGCGACCGGCACGCCGGACGAGATGAGCTGCGCGCCGAGGATGCCGGTGAAGGCCATCACGGAGCCGACGGACAGGTCGATGCCGCCCGTGAGGATGACGAACGTCATGCCGACGGCGAGGACCAGCAGGTAGGCGTTGTCGAGCAGCAGCGCCGACAGGTTGCGGGCGGTGATGAAGTCGCCGCGCAGGAACGCCTCCGCGCCCACGAGGAGGATCAGGAGGATGACGACGGCCGCGATCGTGGGTGCCCACGGCGCACGCCGCCCGAGGAACGACTGCAGGGCGGCGGTGCGGCTCTCGGCGCGCACCGGCCGGCGCTCGGTGGTCGTGACGCTCATGCTGCCACCTCCGTCCGCTTCGGCTCGAGGTCGGGGTCGACGTCGGGCGGGGGACCGCCGTCGGGCGCGCGCCGCTGGCGCAGGCGGGCGAGCCGCGCGAAGCCGCGCCGGACGCGCGACGACTGCAGCATGACGACGATGACGACGACGATCGCGAAGAACACGGGGCTCTGCGCGGACGGGACGCCGAGGAAGAGGATCGTGGACTCGAGCGTCTGGATGATGAGGACGCCGACGACGGTGCCCGCGATCGAGAACTTCCCGCCCATGAGCGAGGTGCCGCCGAGGACGACGGCGAGGATCGCGTAGAGCTCGATGAACAGGCCGGCGGCGTTGGCGTCGGCGGCCCGGATGTTCGAGGCGTAGATGACGCCCGCGACGCCGGCGAGGACGCCGGACACGATGTAGGCGCCCCAGATGATGCCGCGGGCGCGCACGCCGGCGAGCCGGCTGGCCTCGGGGTTGATGCCGACCGCCTCGGTGAGCACGCCGAGGGCCGTGCGCCGCTCGACGAGCGCGATGAGCGTGATCGCCGCGACCGAGATGAAGAACGCGAACGGCAGCACCGTGAGATACCCGCTGGCGATGTAGGAGAACGGGGCCGAGTTCACCGTCGTGATGAACCCGCCGGTGATGAGCAGCGCGACGCCGCGGCCGGCGAGCATGAGCACGAGGGTGGCGATGATCGGCTGGATCCCGAGCACCGCCACGAGGAACCCGTTCCACGCGCCGAGCGCGAGCGAGACGAGCACGGCGAGCCCGACGGCGCCCAGCACGGTGCCGAGGTTGTCGGGGTCGGCCGCGTTGTCGATGACCGTGAGCGCCACGGCGCCCGACACCGCCATGACGGCGCCGACCGAGAGGTCGATGCCGCGCGTCGCGATGACGATGGTCATGCCGAGCGCGACCAGCATGAGCGGCGCGCTGTTGCGCAGGATGTTGATGAGCGCCCCGTACAGCTCGCCGTCGCGCATCGTGATCGACAGGAACTGCGGCCGGGCGACCGAGTTGATGACGATCAGCCCCAGGAGGGAGGCGATGGGCCAGAACAGTCGGTGCTTCCAGATGCGCGTCACGCCGCATCCCCCTTGCCCTCGTTGGCCAGGTAGTCGATGAGGCCGTCGAGGTCGATCTCCGAGGAGTCGACCTCGCCGATCTTCCTGCGGTCCCGCAGCACGGCGATCCGCTGCGCCAATCGAAGCACCTCCTCCAGCTCGGAGGAGATGAAGACGACGGCGAGCCCGCGGGCCGAGAGCTCGGAGACCTTCCGCTGGATGTCCGCCTTCGCGCCGACGTCGATGCCGCGCGTGGGCTCGTCGAGCACGAGGAGCTCGGGCGCGGTGGCGAGCCAGCGCGCGAGGAGCACCTTCTGCTGGTTGCCGCCGGAGAGGTTGGCGACGACGGCGTCCGGCGCGGCCGGGCGCACGTCCAGGGCCCGGATGTACTCGTTGACGAGTGCGTCCTGCTCGGACTTGCGGATCTTGCGGGTCCAGCCGCGGCGGGCCTGGATGCCCAGGACGATGTTCTCGGCGACCGTGAGGTCCGCGACGATCCCCTCCGCCCGGCGGTCCTCGGACGAGAACGAGATGCGGTGGTCGATGGCGTGCCGCGGCGAGGTGATCCTGGCCTGCTCGCCGTGCACGCTGACGTGGCCGGCGTCGGGCCGGTCCGCGCCGTAGAGGAGCCGGACGAGCTCGGTGCGGCCGGAGCCGAGCAGGCCGGCCAGGCCGACCACCTCGCCCGGGTAGACCTCGAGGTCGGCGGGCTCGAGCATGCCGCGCCGGCCGATGCCCTCCGCCCGCAGGACGGGCACGCCCGACCGGTCGATCTGCCGGTGCGCGGTCCGGGACAGGGCCTCGAGGTCGTCGAGCTCGCGGCCGATCATCTTCGTCACGAGTGCGTCGCGCGGCAGGTCTTCCACGCGGTACTCGCCGACGAGCGCGCCGTTGCGCAGCACGGTGATCCGGTCCGAGATCTCGTAGACCTGCTCGATGAAGTGGGAGACGAAGAGGATCGCCACGCCGGCCGCCCGCAGGTCGCGCACGACGGCGAACAGCCGGTCGACCTCGTCGCGGTCGAGGCTGGACGTCGGCTCGTCGAGGATGAGGACCTTCGACTCGAGCACCATCGCGCGGCTGATCGCGACGACCTGCTGGATGGCGATCGGGTGCGCGGACAGGAGCGAGCGCGGGTCGATCTCGAGGCTGAGGGCGCGCAGGTGCTTCTGGGCCTCGGCGTGGGTCGCGCGCCAGTCGATCACGCCGCCGCGCCGGACCTCGCGGCCCAGCATGATGTTCTCCCCGACCGAGAGGTTCGGGCAGAGGTTGACCTCCTGGTACACCGTCGAGATGCCGGCGGCCTGCGCGTCGGCGGTGGAGGAGAACACGCGCTCCTCGCCGGCGATGGTGATGGTGCCGGCATCGATCGAGTACACGCCGGTCAGGGCCTTGATGAGCGTCGACTTGCCGGCGCCGTTCTCCCCCATGAGCGCGTGGACCTCGCCGGGGCGGAGGAAGAAGTCCACTCCGTCGAGCGCGAGCACGCCCGGGAACCGGACGGTGATGCCGCGCATCTCGACGATCGGCGGGAGCTCGTCGCGGGCCGGGGCGAGCGGCGGCGTGGTGGCTGGCATGGCTCTGCACTTCCTCGTCGGGTGCGGCGGTGGCGGCGCGGGGAGGATCCCCGCGCCGCCACCGCCCTAGGGCGTTCTGCGGTCAGGCTGTGCGATCAGTACTTGCGGTCCGGCAGCGCCTCGCGCGCGGCCTCCTGGTCGAACGCCTGGTCCTCGACGATGGTGCGCTTCGGGACGTCCTCGCCCGCGAGCACCTTCTTCACCACGTCGGCGACCTTCTCGCCCAGCAGCGGGTTGCACTCGACGATGTAGTTGATCTTGCCGTCGACGAGGGCCTGCATGCCGTCGTGCACCGCGTCGATGGTGATGATCTTGATGTCCTCGCCGGGCTTGCCACCCACGGCCTCGATCGCCTCGATGGCGCCCAGGCCCATGTCGTCGTTGTGCGCGAAGACGAGGTCGATGCCGTCGAGGCCGTACTTCTGGAGGAAGCCCTCCATGACGGTCTTGCCGCCGTCGCGGGTGAAGTCACCCGACTGGGAGTCGATCTTCTCGATCGGCGTGCCCTCGATGGCGGCGTCGAAGCCCTCGGCCCGGTCGTTCGCCGGGGCCGAGCCCGTCGTGCCCTCGAGCACGACCATCTTCGTGGGCTCGGTGAAGTTCTCCGCGGCCCACTCGCCGGCGAGCTGGCCCTCGAGCTTGAAGTCGAGGCCGACCCACGTGGCGTAGAGGTC
>JAAZAC010000167.1 GCA_012514545.1 Actinomycetales bacterium
GGGGGGCCATGGGGGAGAGCACGCGGACGCACGACGGCCCGGCCGCCGTCGTCGACGAGATCAGCCGCAAGACGTACCGCTACCTGCGCGTCGCCATCGTCGGCCTCGCGCTGCTGCTCGGCGCCGCGCTCGTCATCGAGATGGTGTGGGGCGAGGGCGAGCGGTACGGCTCGATCAGCGGGTACTACTACTCGCCGGTCCGCAGCATCTTCGTCGGCGCGCTGCTCGCCACGGGTCCCGCGCTCGTCGCCATCAAGGGGCGCACCGGCTGGGAGGACACGCTCCTCGACCTCGCCGGGATGCTCGCGCCGGTGGTCGCGCTGGTCCCGACGCCGCTCGAGCCCGGCCAGGGCGGCCACGCGTGCCCGCCCGGGGTGGCGCGCTGCGTGCCGGAGGAGTTCGTGCCCGCGGTCGCGAACAACATCGCGGCGCTCGCCGTCGTGGGCGCGGTCGGCGTGGCGTTCGCCTGGTTCAGCGCGGGCCGGGCCGGCCGGCGCGACCGCGCGATCCGGACCGGGCTCGTGGCGGCCACTGGCGTGTGGGTGGTGTTCGTCGCGGTGTTCGTGCTCGCGCGGGACACGTTCCTCGTCGTGGCGCACTACGCCGCGGCGATCACGTTCTTCTGCTGCATCGCCGCGGTCGCGTGGCGCGCCGGCCGCGAGGTGCGCGAGCGGGAGGAGGTGGCCGTGCTGGCCCCCAGCAGCTACGGCCGCGCCTACCGGGCGATCAGCGGGCTCATGGTCGCCGTCATCGTCCTCGCGGTCGTCTACCTCGGCCTCGCGGCGCTCACGCCGCTGGAGGAGTGGTTCGCGACGGTGCTCGTCGTCGAGGCGGTGCTCCTCGTGCTCTTCGTCGTGTTCTGGGTGCTCCAGACGGCGGAGAACTGGCACGTGGAGGCGGCCGTCGAGGCGGCCGTGGACGAGGCCGGGAAGCCGACCGGCTAGCCGATCGCCGCGACGATCGCGTCGGCGAGCTCGGCGGGCCTCGTCAGCTGCGGCCAGTGGCCGGTGGGCAGGTCGACGAAGCGCACGTCCTTCACACGCGCCAGCTCGGCCGTGTACCAGTGGTTGGCGTTCATGAGGTCGCGCAGGTCGGTCGCCGGGAACTGGCACGTGATGACGGTGATCGGCACGTCGTACCGCCGCGGGTCGCGCAGCACCTGCCGGTCGGTGGCCACCCGCGCCGGCTCCGGCACCGCGATCGCGCGGAACCGGGCGCGCAGCTCGTCGTCGAGGTCGATGAGGTCCTCGGGGCCGAACACCGACCAGTCGGGCAGGGGGATCACGCCGTCGACGACGGGGAGCTGGTCGTTGATGACGCTCCCGTCGCCGAGCGGCACGGCGTCGACGTAGACGACCCGCGCCACGCGGTCCGGCCGCGCGTCCACCGCGGCGTGGGCGATCGCGCCGCCGCCGCTGTGGCCGACGAGGACGACGGGACCCTCCGCCTCGTCCACGGCGGCGACGACCGCGGCGACGTGGTCGGCCAGCCCGACCTCGGCCGCGCCGCCCTCGGGTCCCTTGCCGGGCAGGGTGAGCGCACGTACGCGGTGGCCCGCGGACTCGAGCGCGGGCACGACGGGCGCCCACGACTCGGCGGTCAGCCAGAAGCCGGGGATGAGGATGACGTCCATCCGCCCGACC
>JAAZAC010000016.1 GCA_012514545.1 Actinomycetales bacterium
ACCACCTTCCCGACGGCGATCTCGGCCGCCTCGACGCGGACGTCGCCGCGCCGGGTGCGCACGACGACGCCGTCGGGCCCCGTGGCGAGCAGCTCGCCGAGCGCGTCGGAGTACGTCCCGTCCGGGAGGCGCCGGCGGACGACGACGCGCGCCCCGACGGGCCAGCGCGTCCACTCCGGCATCGGCACGGCCACCTCCCCGGCCGGCGCCGGGCCCGTCCGGTCGGACGTGGGGCGCGGGCGGCCTTGGGGGATACTAGGACGGATCCCGCCCGCACCCGGAGGACCGCCTCGTGACCTACGTGATCGCCCAGCCCTGCGTCGACGTCAAGGACAAGGCGTGCGTCGAGGAGTGTCCCGTCGACTGCATCTACGAGGGCAACCGCTCCCTGTACATCCACCCGGACGAGTGCGTGGACTGCGGCGCGTGCGAGCCGGTGTGCCCGGTCGAGGCCATCTACTACGAGGACGACGTCCCGGAGCAGTGGGCCGAGTACTACCGCGTGAACGTGGAGTTCTTCGACGCGATCGGCTCGCCGGGCGGGGCCGCGAAGCTGGGCCGGATCGACCACGACCACCCGATCGTCGCCGCGCTGCCGCCGCAGCCCGGCGCCGGCACCGCCTGACGTCACGGCGGTGGGCCTGGTCACCGCGGGGCTGCCCGACTTCCCCTGGGACACCCTCGCCCCCCACGCCGAGCGGGCGCGCGCGCACCCGGACGGGATCGTCGACCTGTCCGTCGGCACGCCCGTCGACCCGACGCCGGCGGTGGTCCGCGAGGCGCTCGCCGCCGCGGCCGACGCGCCCGGCTACCCGACGACGCACGGCACGCCCGCGCTGCGCGAGGCGGCCGTGGCGTGGCTCGCGCGGCGCCGCGGGGCGCCGGGCGTCGACCCCGCGGCCGTGCTGCCCACGGTCGGCTCGAAGGAGCTCGTCGCCTCCCTGCCGTCGCTGCTGGGGCTGGGCCCGGGGGACGTCGTCGTGCACCCGGAGGTCGCCTACCCGACCTACGACGTCGGGGCGCGCCTGGCGGGCGCGACCGCCCTGCCCGCGGACGACGTCGGCGCCTGGGCGCGGCGCCGCGACGTGCGCCTGGTGTGGCTGAACTCGCCGTCGAACCCGACCGGGCGGGTGCTGGGCGTCGACGAGCTGCGCGCGGTGGTGACGGCGGCGCGGGCGTCGGGGGCGGTCGTGGCCTCGGACGAGTGCTACGGCCTGCTCGCGTGGGAGGAGCCGTGGGCGACGCACGGCGTGCCGAGCGTGCTCGACCCGCGGGTGTGCGACGGCGACCGCACGGGGCTGCTCGTGGTGCAGTCGCTGTCGAAGCAGTCGAACCTCGCGGGGTACCGTGCGGGCTTCGTCGCGGGCGACCCGCGGCTCGTCGCGAGCCTGCTCGAGGTGCGCAAGCACGCGGGGATGATGGTCCCCGCGCCCGTGCAGGCGGCCGCGGCCGCGGCGCTCGCGGACGACGCGCACGTCGTCGAGCAGCTCGCCCGCTACCGGCGCCGCCGCGCCGTGCTGCGCGAGGCGCTCGAGACGGCCGGCTACGTCGTCGAGGGGTCCGCGGCGGGCCTGTACCTGTGGGTTCGCGCGCCCGGCGTCGGGCAGGACGGCTGGCGGACGGTCGCGGACCTCGCCGAGCTCGGCATCCTCGTCGCGCCGGGCGCGTTCTACGGCCCGTCGGGGGCGCGGCACGTCCGCGTGGCGCTCACGGCGAACGACGACGACATCGCCCGGGCCGCCGCTCGATTGACCGGGGCATGAAACACGGGACACCAGAATCGGTCGTCTGCTTTACTGTCGCTTGACCTCCGACCGGGACATCCCACGACTGGTGGACCGGATCTGCATCGGGGGCCGCAGACGAGTACCGTCATCGCACACTCAGGCACGACGTCGGCCGGGTCAACTCCCGAGCCGGGCGAAGGAGGAGGCATGACCCAGCAGCTCGATCACGGGTCGGTGGAGCTCCGCATCGACGACAAGACCCTCGAGCTGCCGCGCGTGCGCGCCACCCTGGGCAACGACGGCATCGGCGTGGCGTCCCTGCTCAAGGAGACGGGCGTCGTCACCTACGACCCCGGCTTCATGAACACCGCGTCGGTGGAGTCCTCGATCACCTACATCGACGGGGACAAGGGCGTCCTGCTCTACCGTGGCTACCCGATCGAGGAGCTCGCGGAGCACTCGAGCTTCCTCGAGGTGGCCTACCTGCTCACCCACGGCGAGCTGCCCAAGCACGGCCAGCTCGAGGGCTGGGTCGAGCGCGTCGAGCGCCACACGCACCTGCACGACAACTTCAAGGCGCTCATCGGCGCGTTCCCCGCGAACGCCCACCCCATGGCCGTGCTCTC
>JAAZAC010000168.1 GCA_012514545.1 Actinomycetales bacterium
ACGTGCAGGCCGAGCTCGCCAAGGTCTTCGCGTTCGCCGAGCGGGTGCGCTCGGGCGAGTGGCGCGGCGTGACCGGCGAGCCCGTGCGCACGGTGGTGAACATCGGCATCGGCGGCTCGGACCTCGGCCCGGTCATGGCGTACGAGGCCCTGGCCCCGTACGTGCAGGAGGGCCTCGAGGTCCGGTTCGTCTCCAACATCGACCCGACCGACGTCGCCCGCACGGTCGCCGACCTCGACCCCGCCACCACGCTGTTCATCGTCGCGTCGAAGACGTTCGGCACCCTCGAGACGCTGGTCAACGCGCGGCTGGCCCGGGCCTGGCTGTGGGAGCGGCTGGCGGCGAGCGGGGCGATCGACGGCACGGCGGAGTCGCGCAGCGCCGCCGTCGCGCGCCACTTCGTCGCCGTCTCGACGGCGCTCGACAAGGTCGCCGCGTTCGGCATCGACCCCGCCAACGCCTTCGGGTTCTGGGACTGGGTCGGCGGGCGCTACTCGGTCGACTCCGCCATCGGCACGTCGCTCGCGATCGCCATCGGCCCGGAGCGCTTCCGGGAGTTCCTCGCCGGGTTCCACGCCGTCGACGAGCACCTGCGCGCGGAGCCGTTCGAGCGCAACGTGCCCGTGCTCATGGGCCTGCTCAACGTCTGGTACGTCAACTTCCTCGGCGCGCACACGCACGCGGTGCTGCCGTACGCCCAGCTCCTGCACCGCTTCCCGGCCTACCTGCAGCAGCTGACCATGGAGTCCAACGGCAAGTCGGTGCGCTGGGACGGCACGCCGGTCACGTGCGACACGGGCGAGGTCTTCTGGGGCGAGCCGGGCACGAACGGCCAGCACGCCTTCTACCAGCTCATCCACCAGGGCACCCGGCTGGTCCCGGCCGACTTCATCGCGGTGGCCACCCCCGCGTACCCGCTGCAGGACGACCGCGGCGACGGCACCGGGCCCACGGACGTCCACGAGCTGCTGCTCGCCAACTTCGTGGCCCAGACGAAGGCGCTCGCGTTCGGCAAGACCGCCGACGAGGTCCGCGCCGAGGGCACCCCGGAGCACCTCGTGCCCGCCCGCGTGTTCCCCGGCAACCGCCCGACGACGTCGATCATGGCGCCCGCGCTGACCCCCTCGGTCCTCGGCCAGCTCATCGCGCTGTACGAGCACGTCACGTTCGTGCAGGGGATCGTCTGGGGCATCGACTCGTTCGACCAGTGGGGCGTGGAGCTGGGCAAGAAGCTCGCACTGGAGGTCGCCCCGGCGCTCGCGGGCGACGCGGCCGCGCTGGCGGCGCAGGACCCGTCCACGCGCTCCCTCGTCGCCTACTACCGCGCGCACCGCCGCCGGCCGTGACGGGCAAGGTCCGCGTCGACGCGTGGATGTGGGGCGTGCGCCTGTTCACCACGCGGTCGGCGGCGGCCGCGGCGTGCCGCGCGGGCCACGTGCGCGTCAACGGCGTGCGCGCCAAGCCCGCCACGCCGGTCGGGCCGGGCGACGAGGTGGCGGTGCACCTGCCCGCGCGCGACGTCGTGTACGAGGTCACGGGCCTGATCACCAAGCGCGCGTCCGCCGCGGTGGCGGCGCAGCACTACGTCGACAGGTCCCCGCCGCCGCCCCCGCGCGAGCACGTGATCCCCGTCGCGCAGCGCGACCGCGGCGCCGGCCGCCCCACCAAGCGCGACCGGCGGCTCATCGACAGGTGGCGCGGCCGGCCGGGCTAGGCGACCGGGGCGGTCGTCGTGCGTCGGCGGGGCCGGGTACGACGACGGCCCGCCCCCCGCGAGGGGGACGGGCCGTGAGCCTGAGGGATCAGAGGGCGCGGATGTTCGCGGCCTGCGGGCCCTTGGCGCCCTGCGTGACGTCGTACTCCACCTTCTGGTCCTCCTCGAGCGAGCGGTAGCCCGACCCGGCGATGGCGGAGTAGTGGGCGAAGACGTCAGGGCCGCCCTCGTCGGGGGCGATGAAGCCGAAGCCCTTCTCGCTGTTGAACCACTTCACGGTTCCGAATGCCATGGTCGCTCCTTCCAGAGCAGTCAACCGGCCCGCGTGTCGGGCCCGGTCGTCACGTCGAGTTCTCGTCTGCTCCTTCAGGGCAATGCACCAGGGGACAGCTCAAACCACATGCAACGTCCGGCCAGCGTACAGGACGCACGACCCGAGCCGGGGGAATGCCCGTCGCCGCGACACCTACGGTGCCGTAGGTTACGCTGGCGGCTCGATGTGCTGCCCGTGGTGCGTCGTCGTCGTAGAGAGAGCGGACCGCCCATGGCCCAAGGCACACTCACCCACCCCGCCCCGTCCGAGCGCCCCCGTGACCGCCAGGTCTCGGCGTACGCCGCGCTGTCCCGCACGGTCCAGGACGCCGGCCTCCTGCGGCGCCGCCGGGGCTACTACTGGACCCAGTTCGCCGTGCTCACGGTCCTGCTGGCCGGGATCGGCGCCGGCGTGGTGCTGCTCGGCCACACGTGGTGGCAGCTGGCCCTGGCCGCGCTGCTCGCCCTGGTCCTCGGGCAGGTGATGTTCCTCGGGCACGACACCGCGCACCGTCAGGTGTTCGCCTCGGGCCGCTGGAGCGACTGGGGGAGCCTCGTCATCGCGAACCTCTACGCGGGGATGAGCTACGGCTGGTGGCAGCACAAGCACAGCCGCCACCACGCCAAGCCCAACCAGGTGGGTGCCGACCCCGACATCGAGACCGACGTCGTGGTCTTCCACAACGAGGACGGCCCGCGCCGGACGACCCGCGTGGGCGGGTGGCTGCGGGCGCGGCAGGGCTGGCTGTTCTTCCCGCTGCTGCTCCTCGAGGGCCTCAACCTGCACCTCTCGGGCGTGCGCACGCTGCTGGGCCGCGGGCCCGTCCGGCGCCGGCCGCTGGAGATCGCCCTCGTCTCGCTGCGGCTCGGCGGCTACCTGGCCCTCGTCTTCTGGGCCCTGCCGGTCGGCATGGCCTTCGCCTTCCTCGGCGTCCAGCTCGGGCTCTTCGGGCTGTACATGGGCGCGGTCTTCGCGCCGAACCACAAGGGCATGCCGATCCTGCCGCGGGACGCGCGCCTGGACTTCCTGAGCCGCCAGGTGCTCATGAGCCGCAACGTCACGGGCAGCCGGTTCGTCGACTGGTTCATGGGCGGCCTCAACCACCAGGTCGAGCACCACCTGTTCCCGAGCATGCCCCGGCCGCACCTGCGCCGTGCCCGCCCGATCGTCCGCGAGTTCTGCGCCGCGCAGGGGATCACCTACACCGAGACGACGGTGTTCGGGTCGTGGCGGCGCATCGTGCGCTACCTCAACGAGGTGGGCCTGCGGGCGCGCGACCCGTTCCAGTGCCCGCTGACCGCCGAGCTGCGCTCGGCGCGCTGAGCCTGCCGACGGCGCGCTGAGCCTCAGGCGCGGCGCAGGCGCTGCAGCAGCAGGTACATCTCGCAGCCCAGGCAGAAGCCGAAGGCCGCGTTGAGGAAGGCCGCGACGAGGGCGACCGCGGCCGCGACGGGCACGGCGCCCGGGACGAGCGGGCTCAGGGCGAGCCCCATGAGCGTCACCACCAGGCCCACGGTCTGCGCGAACCGCGGCGGCGCCGGGTCCTCGAGCGACGTGGGCGGGGCGAGCCGCGGCCGGACCCAGCGGCGGAACACCCAGCCCTGGACCGAGTGCTGCGGGCCGCGGGCCGCGCCGATCGCGAAGAGCACGACGGCGACCGCCAGGAGGGCCGTCGCCGCCGGCCCGGTGCCGAGCACCACGGTGACGGCGAGGAGGACGGCGCTGACGGCCGCGCCGAAGCGCGGGCCGCGGGGGTCGATGCCGGCGGTCGCCGGGGCCTGCCGTGCGTCAGCCACGGGCCACCGCCAGGTCGAGGGCGGCCGTGGCGGCCGCGCGGTCCATCGAGCCCGACGTGCGGGCGCGGACGTCGCCGTCGGGGCCGAGGAGCAGCACCGACGGCGTCCGCAGCACCCCGAGGCGCCGGACGAGGTCCGGGTACCGGGTGGCGTCGATCTCCACGTGCGCGACGCCGCGGTGCTCGCGGGCGACCGCACCGAGCACCCGGGCGACCTGCGGGCACGTCGCGCAGCCGGGGGAGGACACCTGGAGGAGCGTCGCGGTCGCGCCCAGCGCCCGGCCGAGCTCGGCGGCGGTCACGCGCTCGCGGCGGCCCGGGGCGCGCAGGACGCCGTCCCGGCGTCGGGCGAGGAGGAGGACGAGCGAGGCGACGGCGAGAAGGAGGGCGACGGTCGCGAGTCGGCCGGCAGAACTGCTGAGGAGGTCCATCGGATTCCCTGGGTGGAGGCGTGCGGGGGTCGGGAGCGCGTCAGGCGCAACACCGACACATCGCGCGCACGAGAAGCCTCCTGACCTCAGGGAACGGCGTCACGGTAGGTCACGGCAGCGGGCGTGTCAAAGTCCGTCCGCGGTGCCAGCGGTTGCGGGCCCCCGGGCGGGGTGGTCCGATCGGGGGACTGACGAGAGGGGCGGGACATGGGCGACGCCGTCGTGTGGGTGATCGTGGCCGTCGTCGTCGTGGTGGTGGTCGTGGCGGTGCTCGTCGCCGTGCGCTCCTCCGGGGCGCGGCGGGTCGAGGCGCAGCGGGCGCGGGCCGCGGCGATCCGCGAGGAGGCCGAGGCCGAGCGCATCGAGGTGCAGCGCCGCGAGGCCGCCGCCGCGCAGGTCGAGGCCGAGGCGCGCAGGGCGCAGGCCGACGCGCAGGCGCGCGCGGCGGAGGCCGCCCGGCTCGAGCGCGAGGCCGCCGAGCGCGCGGAGCGCGCGGGCGGGGCGCGGGCCGAGGTGGAGGAGCGGCTGCGCGAGGCCGACCGGCTCGACCCCGACGTGCCCACGGGCGGCCAGGAGCCCGCCCCCGGGACCGTGCCGCCCCCGGCGGCGTCCGGGACGCAGCCCCCGCCGCCGCCCGCCGCGGGGACGCAGCCCCCGCCGCCGGCCACCCCGGAGCGCTAGCCGCTCTGCCCTCGGCGAAAGAGCGACGGTCGCCGGGGGAAATCGCTCGACGCCGTCGGCGGTCGGACGGACACTGGCACTCGCGCGACGAGGCGCCGCCCGGCCCGTTCGACCCCGAGGACACGATGACCGAGACCGCCGTCGCCGCACCGCCCGCACGCCTCGCCCCGCGCGACCGTCGTGCGGTCGCGCTGCTGCTCTTCTCCGCCTTCGTCGTCATCCTCAACGAGACGACGATGGGCGTCGCGGTGCCCCACCTCATGCACGACCTCGCCATCACGGCGTCGGCCGCGCAGTGGGTGAGCGCCGCGTTCATGCTCACGATGGCCGTCGTCATCCCGGTGACCGGCTTCGTCATCCGGCGCGTGACCACGCGCACGGCGTTCCTCGTGGCGATGGGCCTGTTCACGGCCGGCACGCTGGTCAGCGCGCTGGCGCCCGGGTTCGTCGTGCTCCTCGTCGGCCGGGTCGTGCAGGCGAGCGGCACCGCGATCATGATGCCGCTCCTCACGACGACGGTCATGACCGTCACCCCGCCGGCGTCGCGCGGGCGCGTCATGGGCAACGTCGGCGTGGTCATCTCCGTCGCCCCGGCGCTCGGGCCGACGCTGTCCGGCGCGGTGCTGGGGGTCGCGTCGTGGCGCTGGCTGTTCGTCGTCATGCTGCCGATCGCGGCGACCGCCCTCACGCTGGGCGCGCTGCGCCTGCCCACGCTCAACGAGCCCCGCTACGCGAAGGTCGACGTCGTGTCGGTGCCGCTCTCGGCGGTCGCCTTCGGCGGCATCGTCTACGGGCTCAGCCGGTTCGGGGAGGCCTCCCGCGCGGGCGCGCTCGGCGCGTGGGCGCCGATCGTCGTCGGCGCCGCGGCGCTCTCGCTCTTCGTCGCGCGCCAGCTCTGGCTGCAGCGGGACGACCGGGCGCTGCTCGACCTGCGCACGTTCACGCACCGGACGTTCACCGCGGGCATGGTGCTCATGGCCGTCGCGATGATCGCGATGTTCGGCACGATCATCCTCTTCCCGATCTTCGCGCAGGACGTGCTGGGGCTCTCGGCGCTGACGACGGGGCTGCTCCTGCTGCCGGGCGGGCTGACGATGGGCCTGCTCGCGCCGTGGGTCGGCCGCGCGTTCGACCGCGTGGGGCCGCGGCCCCTGCTCGTGCCCGGCACGATCCTGGTCACGGCGGCGGTCGCCACGATGAGCCGCTTCTCCGCGCAGAGCGCGCCGTGGCACCTCCTCGTGGCGCACCTCGTGCTGTGCGGCGGGCTCGCGCTCCTCTTCACGCCCCTGTTCAGCGCCTCGCTCGGGTCGCTGCCGCCGCGGCTGTACGCGTTCGGCAGCGCGACGATCGGCACGGTCCAGCAGGTCGCGGGGGCCGCCGGGACGGCGCTGTTCGTCACGCTCATGACGGCCACCGCGCTCGCCCGGGCCGACGCCGGGGCCCCCGCCGTGGCGGCGACGGCCGCCGGGGTGCACACGGCCTTCACGGTGGGCGCCCTGCTCACGGTGCTGACGATCCCGGCCGCGTTCGCGATCGGCCGCGGCGCCCCGCCCGAGGCGCAGGCGTACGGCCCCGCGCAGGACGCGCCGGTGCAGGCCGCGGAGGTCGGCGCGCCCGGCGCCTGACCGGCGGCCCCGCCCTCCCGTCAGGCCGGGCCGGACGGGAGGGCGTCGAACTCGGTGACCTCGGTGCGCCAGTACTCGGCGCCGTCGCGCGTGCGCTGGACGAGGCCGGCCTCGACGAGGTCCCGGCGGCGGCCCACGGGGTCGCGGGCCAGCGCCGCGAGCCGCTCGGTCAGCACGCGCTCGGGCGTCGGCTCGTCGAGCGCGGGCAGCACCCGCGTCGCGAGCCAGCGCAGCACGAGCCGGCGGTCCGCCACGCGGCGGGGGAGCTGCTCGAGGCGGCCCCGCACGAGGAAGCGCTCCGGTCCGGCGTCGGGCATGCCGTGAGCCTAGGGCGGCGTCCCGCGCCGGCGCGACGGATCCCGGTCCGAGGAGGATGCTGGCCCCGGAGGTGGGGGCCATGACCACGTACCCGACGCTGCGCTCGGTCGTCCTCGACTGCGAGGACGCCCGCGCCCTGGCGGAGTTCTACCGCGAGCTGCTCGGCCTGACCTACCGGCCCGGCGACGAGGACGCGACGGACGCCGACTGGCTCGTGCTGCGCGGCGCGGGCGTGGCGCTCGCGTTCCAGCAGGTCGACCGGCTGCCCGCGTCGACCTGGCCGGACCCCGCCGTCCCGCAGCAGCTCCACCTCGACACCACGGTGTCGAGCCTGGCGGAGCTCGCGGAGGTGCACGACCGCGCCCTCGCGCTCGGCGCGCGCGTGCTCTACGACCGCACGGACGACCCGGACGAGCCGCTGTGGGTGTTCGCCGACCCCGCCGGCCACCCGTTCTGCGTGTTCGTCGTCGAGCCCTGACCCGTCCGGCCCACGTGCGGGGGGCGGCCGCGGCCTAGTGTGGCGGCGTGCACGTCGACGACCCCTCGCGCGACGGGCCCCTCGTCGAGCTGCCCGACGGCACGGTCAAGCAGCGCTCGCCGCTGACCGGGACCGTCGTGTGGACGGTGCCCGGCCGCGCCCACCGGCCGCTGGGCGCCCCGCCCGCCGAGCGCCGCCCGGTCGACGCCGCCCGGGCCGGCGCGCACTGCGCGTTCTGCCCGGACCGCATGCGGGAGACGCCGCCGGAGCGGGCGCGCGTCGTGCGCGACGGCGACGGGTGGCGCACCCTGCGCGGCGTCGCCGAGCGCGACCTCGAGGCGACCGTCGCCGAGTTCCGGCGCATCCCGAACCTCTTCGAGATCCTCTCCGTGGACTACTGGCGCGCCAACCACGGCTACGAGCCCGCGCCGGCCGACCGCGAGCGGGCCGCGGCGTACGTCGCCGAGCCCGGCGGCCGCGCGCACGTCCTCGCGATCCTGCGGCGCCGCCTCGCCGCGCAGGGGGTGTCCGACGCCGCGTGGGCGGCCGCGGGGGAGGACGCCTGGCTCGCGCGCGCCGTGGACCTCTTCACGGGCACGCACGACGTGCTCGTCGCGCGCCGGCACTTCGTCGACGGCGCCGCCTACGACGACGAGCTCGCGGGCTCGGGCACGCTCACCCCCGACGAGCACGGCGCCTACGTGGCGTTCGCCGTGGAGGCCATGCGGGACCTGTACGCGGCGCAGCCGCACGCGCGCTACGTCGCCGCCTTTCAGAACTGGCTGCGGCCCGCCGGCGCCTCGTTCGACCACCTGCACAAGCAGCTCGTCGCCATCGACGAGCACGGCCCGCGGAACGACCGCGTGCTCGCCCGCGTGCGCGAGGAGCGGCAGGTGTTCAACGCCGTCGTCGACCACGCCGTCGGGGCGGGGCTCCTCGTCGCGGAGAACGAGCACGCGGTGGCCGTGGCCGGCGTCGGGCACCGGTACCCCTCCCTGGAGGTCTACGCGACCGGGGCGGCCCACCTGCCGTGGGAGCACGACGTCGCCGCGGTGCGCGGGGTGTCCGACCTGCTGCACGCCCTCCACGCGGCGACGGGCGTCACCGTGCCGAGCAACGAGGAGTGGCACCACCGGCCGCCGCGGGCGGACGAGCCGGTGCCGTGGCACGTCGTGCTGAAGTGGCGCGTCTCGACGCTCGCGGGCTTCGAGGGCAGCACGAAGATCAACGTCAACACGATGGCGCCCGGCACGGTCCGCGACCTCGCGGTCGACCGGCTGCGCGCCCTCCGGGACGCGGGTGCCGTCGCGCCGATGCGCGTCGGCGAGGAGTGCTCCCGGGCCCTCGGGCGGCTCCGGTACGCGGGATGAGCAGGCACGCGGGATGACCAGGGACGCGGCATGAGCCGGCACGCGGCACCGGCCGCCGCGGGCCCCGCGGCGATGCGGCACGATCGGGGGATGCACGTCGTCTTCGTCCACGGCAGCAGCCGGTCCGGCGCCCTCGGGTGGCCGAACCAGGCGGTCGCCCTGGACGTGCGGCGGCGGCGGTGCCACTTCCTCGACCTGGACGCGCTGGTCGAGGTGGAGGAGCAGCGCGACGCCGTGCTCGCCGCGCTCGGCGACGGGGGGCACGTCGTCGGGCACTCGACGGGCGCCCTGCCCGCGCTCGCCGCCGCGGCGCACGCGCCCGACGTCGTCCGGTCCCTCGTGCTCTTCGAGCCGGCCGCGTTCGCGGCGGCGCGCGGACGGCCCGCGGTCGAGGGGCACGTCGCGGCCATGGGCGAGGTCGCGGAGCTCGCGCGGGACCCGCGGGTGCGGGACGGCGACCTCGCCGTCCGGTACCTCACCGCGCTCGGCGCGCCCGGGGCGGCGCTCGCGGACCCGGCCGACCCCGCGCTGCGCGCGCTCGGCAGGCGGCTGCGCCGGCGGACGCCGCCGTGGCGGGTGCCCGTGGCGGCCGAGGTGGTCCGCCGCGTGCCGACGCTGGTGGTGACGGGTGGCTGGAGCGCCGTGTTCGACGAGGTGGCCGAGGTCCTCGCCGGCCACGGCGCGGCACGGCGCGTGCTGCCCGGCTTCGGCCACCGCCCGCAGGACCACCCCGACGCGAACGCCGTGCTCCAGGAGCACTGGGCCGACGCCGAGCGCGCCCGGGCCTAGTCGGCCGCGACCGGCTCGTCGGCCAGCTCGGCCGCGAGCAGCGCGGCGGCCTCGTCGGCGTCGACGGCCGCGGGGTCGGCGGCGACGGTCACCGTCAGCCGGCCGGCGTAGGACAGCGCGGTGAACGTCGCCGGGACGTTCCCGCTCACCGTCCCCAGCGGGACGACGTCGGTCACCCGCCGCCCGGCGAGGCGCCCCTCCTCGGCGGGCCCCCGGAGGTTCGAGCAGAACGTGTCGACCATCCGCTGGCGGCGCACGAGGACCCGCAGGAGCCCCGTCGCGCCGAGGGCGCGGAAGACGGGCCCCGCGATGGCGCGCGAGGCGCCGCGCTCGCCGGCCCGGCGGGCCGCCGTGGCGGCCGCGACGGCCCGCAGGCGCCCGCCCCGGTCGCCGCCCGTCGGCACGGCCACCGGCATGACCCCGACCCGGTTCCCCGTGGCCTGCGCCCGCGCGGCGCCCACCGCGACCGAGACGACGACGTGCGCCGCAGGCGCGCCGCGCCGGGCGAGGAGCGCGCCCATGACTCCGCCGACGGCGGCGAGCAGGGCGTCGTTGACCGTCGCCCCGTGCGCGCGCGCCCGGTCGCGCAGCGGCGCCAGCGGCACGCCCGCGCTCGCGAGCGCGAGGCGCCCGGAGAGCGGCCCGAGGAGCCCGCCCGCCGCGCGGGGGCGGGACCGGCCGAGCTCGACCGCGGCCGCGCGCAGGCGGCCCGCCGCCGTCGAGGTCCGCTCCGGCGCCGCCCGCCCCGGCGCAGTTGGCGCGGCCGGCGCGGCCGGCGGGTCGCCGTCGAGCAGGGCGGCGAGCGTGGCCAGCCCGCCGAGGCCGTCCGCGACGACGTGGTGCAGCACGAGGACGACGGCGCCGCGCCCGCCCGTGAGGCCGGTGACGGCGACCGCGCGCCACGGGGGCCGCCCGCCCGGCAGCGGCTTCGCGTGCACGTCGGCCGCCACCCGCAGGAGCGCCCGGTCGTCGCCCGGCGCCGGGCAGGCGCGCTCGGTGACGTGGCGCGCGACGTCGAACGCCGCGTCCGGGCGCCACGCCCGGCCCGCGCCCGCCCGGACCAGCCGCCGGCGCAGCCCCGGCGGCACCCGGTCGCGGAGCACCGCCGCGAGCCCCGCGGCGTCGAGCTCGCGGTCGAGCACGAGCACCGCGCCGATGTGGAACGGCAGGGGGCCGACGTCGAACGCGAGCTGGACGGCGTCGTCGGCGCGGAGCCGGTCGGCGCGGGCGCGGCGCGCGCCCGGGCGGCCCACCGGGGCCTCAGTCCGTGGGCGCCGCGGCGCCGAGCAGCGCGGGCGGCCCGCCCGCCTCACCCTCCGCCACGACGTCGCACACGACGACCGTGACGTTGTCGTGCGCGTCCGCCTCGAGGGCGGCGGCGAGCAGCGCCGCGGCCGCGTCCTCGGCGGTGCCGGGGGCCGCCGCGACGGCGAGGAGCTCGTCGTCGTCCAGCTCGTCGGTGAGGCCGTCGGAGCACAGGAGCCACCTGTCGCCCGGAACGGCGGGGACCTCGAGGACCGTGACGTCGCCGGCGTCCTCCGCGTCGCCGCCGAGCGAGCGCAGGATGACGTGCCGCTGGGGGTGGTGGGCGGCGTCGGCCGCGCGGATGGCGCCGGCGTCGACGAGCTCCTGCACGAGGGAGTCGTCGTGCGTCACGCGCTGGCCGGTCCGCTCGCCGTCGCCGTGCAGCCGGTACGCGCGGGAGTCGCCGACGTGCACGACCCGCAGCACGCCGTCCCCGCGCACGAGCGCGGTCAGCGTCGTCGCCATGCCCTCGAGGTCGGGCCGCTCGGCGACCTGGCGGCGCAGGGCGTCGTTCGCCTCGGCGACGAGCGCCCGCAGGGCGTCCGGGTCGAGCGCGGCGACGTCAGCGCCCTCCAGGGCGCGGGCGAGGTGGCGCACGACGGTCCCGGACGCGACCTCGCCGCCCGCGTGGCCGCCGACCCCGTCGGCGACGATCGCGAAGGCGGGCGACGCCGCGGCGGCGTCCTCGTTGTTCGACCGGTACGGCCCCGCGACGGACCGCATCGCCGTCACGAACGAGATGCCCACGCGAGCACCCTACGCGGTGCACGATGGGCCATGGTCACCGTGCGCGCCGGCGCCACGAGCGCCGCCCTCCTGCTGTTCCGGCGCGCCCCCGACGGCGTGGAGGTGCTCGTCGGGCACATGGGCGGGCCGTTCTGGGCGCGGCGCGAGGCCGGGGCCTGGACGATCCCCAAGGGCGAGCCCGAGCCGGGGGAGGAGCTCCACGCGGCTGCCGTGCGCGAGTTCGCCGAGGAGCTCGGGCTCCCGCCGCCGCCCGGCCCCGACCTGCCCCTCGGGTCGGTGCGGCAGCGCGCGGGCAAGACGGTGCACGCGTGGGCACGCGAGGGCGACCTCGACGTGGCGGCGGTCCGGCCGGGCACGTTCGAGACCGAGTGGCCGCCGCGGTCAGGGCGCCGCGCCGTCTTCCCCGAGCTCGACCGCGTCGCGTGGCTGCCGCTCGCGCGGGCCCGCGAGCTCGTCGTCCCCGCGCAGGCCGAGCTCCTCGACCGGCTCGCCGCGCTCGTCGGGTAGCCGGCCGACGACGGCGGTGCCGTCCGTCGCGTCGTCCGTCACGACGCGGGCCCGCAGCCCCGCCGCGGCGACCGCGGCCAGCGTCGCCTCCGCCTGCGGGCGGCTGGTCTCGAGGACGAGGACGCCGCCCGGGGCGAGCCACCGGGGCGCGCCGGCGGCCACGCGGCGGTGCAGCCGCAGCCCGTCCCGCCCGCCGTCGAGCGCCGCGCGCGGCTCGTGGTCGCGCGCCTCCGCCGGCATCGTGGCGAGCGCGTCGGTGGGCACGTAGGGCGCGTTCGCCGCGACGACGTCGACCCGGCCGGCGAGGCGCGCGGGGAGCGCCGACCACAGGTCGCCGGCGTGGACCTCCGCGCCCGGCAGGTTGGCGCGGGCGTACGCGAGGGCGACGGGGGCGACGTCGGCGGCGTGCACCTCGAGGCCCGGTCCGACCTGCGCGCGCACGGCGGCCGCGATGGCGCCGACGCCGCAGCACAGGTCCACGAGCACGCCGCCCGCCCGTCCGCGCAGCGCCGCCACCGCCTCGCGCACGACGACGGCCGTCCGCCGCCGGGGCACGAACGCGCCCGGGCCCACGGCGAGCCGCACCCCGCAGAAGTCGACCCGGCCCAGGACGTGCTCGAGGGGCTCGCCCGCGGCCCGCCGCGCCACGAGCCGCGCCAGGTCGGCGTCGTCGTCGGCAGCGGCGAGGAGCAGGGCGGCCTCCTCCTCGGCGAAGACGCACCCCGCCGCCCTGAGCGTGGCCGTCACATGGCCGAGGGCCGCCGAGTCTCTGCGCTGCACCATGGGACGGTAACGAATGATCAACGATTCTTCACGCACAGCCGCCCCGGAGGGCCTACCCTGCCGGGGTGGGACCGACGCGGCAGGCGTCGGGGAGCCCCGGTCACGAGCCCGATGGAGGGAGCGAGATGACGCTGCTCGAAGGCATCGCGAGAGCACGGAGCGGAGACGGCGTGCCGGCTCCCACGGGGCACGAACGCCTGAGGGCGTGGGTGGCCGCCGTGGCCGACCTCGTGAAGCCCGAGCGCATCGAGTGGTGCGACGGCTCCCCGGAGGAGTACGCGCGCCTGTGCGACCTGCTCGTCGAGCAGGGCACCTTCCTGCGGCTCAACCCCGAGAAGCGGCCGAACAGCTTCCTCGCCCGCTCCGACCCGAGCGACGTCGCGCGCGTCGAGGGCCGCACGTTCATC
>JAAZAC010000017.1 GCA_012514545.1 Actinomycetales bacterium
ACCTCGATGGAGGCCGACGTCTCCTGGCCGCGGTTCGTCGCCATCGGCACCGCGCTCGCCCTGGCCGTCGCGGTGCCGCTCGCGATCGACCGGCTCGTGTACCGGCGTCGAGCCATCCGGTTCCCGTGGCGCACCGGCGAACGCTGGCCGACGCCGGAGCGGGCCTACCTCGTCGCCGTCCCCCTGCTCGGGTGGCTGATCCTGCCCTGGTACTTCATCTCGTCCGGCGCGTACGAGAACTGGCCGCACATCACCGACGGCAGCGAGCTCGCGCGGTTCTTCGTCGGCGTCAACGCCGTGGGCACGTGGGATGAGCTGTTCTTCATCTGCACGTGCTTCGCGCTGCTGCGCCGGCACTTGCCGGTGTGGCTCGCGAACGTGCTGCAGGCCGTGATCTTCGTGTCCTTCCTGTGGGAGCTCGGCTACCGGGAGTGGGGGCCGCTGCTCACCGCGCCGTTCGCGCTGCTCCAGGGGTTCATCTTCAGCCGCACCGGGTCGCTCACCTACGTGCTGATCGTGCACCTGCTGTTCGACGCCGTCGTGTTCCTCGCGATCGTGCACGCCCACAACCCGGAGATGTTCGCGATCTTTCTCACGACGCCGGCCCGCTGAGTCGCCCGCGCCCGGCGGCGAGGTCCCGCCCCACCTGCGCCGAGCCCCGCCGTCGGGCCCCGCCTGCCCCCCGACTGCCCCGCCGTCGGGCCCCGCCTGCCCCCCGACTGCCCCGCCGCGGACCCCGTGGCACGATCGGCGCATGGCCCACGCGCCCGACGCCCCGCCCCCGGACCCCGCCGGCCCGCCCGCCGACGCCGAGGTCCTGCCGCCCGGCGTCGGGATCCGGTTCCTCGACGCCGCGCTCGACAAGGCCGTCGCGATCCCGTCGGCCGCGGTCCACGCGCACGTCGCGAAGCTCCGCGCCAAGAACCCTTACGCGACGCCGGAGCAGGTCCTCGCGATGCTCGAGCGCGAGTACCTCCTCGCGGTGAGCGCCTCCGGGGGCGCGGTCGGCGCCGCGGCCGCGGCCCCCGCCGTCGGGACGGGCGTGGCCATGACCCTCACGGCCAGCGAGGTCGCGACGTTCTTCGCCGCC
Source organism: Actinomycetales bacterium (assembly GCA_012514545.1). GTDB lineage: Bacteria > Actinomycetota > Actinomycetes > Actinomycetales > Cellulomonadaceae > Actinotalea. Next base: position 1,091 of record JAAZAC010000017.1, read on the forward strand.
TCCGCCGCGTTCGCCCTCGCCGTCGCGGACGTGCACGGGATCGCCATCGAGGACACCGCCCGCCGCCGGGCCCTCGTGCTCGCCACCGTGCTCGGGGACCAGGGCGCGCGGACGGTCGGCATGGAGGCCGGCCTCGAGCCGCGCGCCTGGGCGCGCGCCCTCCTCGTCAACATGCCGACGACGACGATCCGCCGCGTCAACACCGCCCTCACCCGCCGGATGGTCCGCCGTCAGGCGGCCAAGCACGGGGCGCTCGCCTTCGGGCGGCTGGTGCCGTTCGGCGTCGGTGCGGCGATCGGGGTGACGGGCGCGCGCGCGCTCGGCAAGACGGTCGTCCAGGGCGCGCGGCGGGCGTTCGGCCCGCCGCCGCGCGCGTTCCCGCTGACGATCGAGGTCGTCGCGGCCGCCAAGGACGGCGGGCTGCTGCCCACGCGGTTCCGCCGGCCGCACGGCTTGCCGGGGCACCGCGCCGACTAGGCCACGCCGCCGGCCGGCGCGCCCTCACCAGCGGTGGTGCACGTGCTCCCGGACGTAGCGGTCGTAGACGTCCGCGAGCGCGGCCTGCTGGGCCTCGGTGAGCGGCGCGAGCGCCGCGGCGGCCGCGTTGGCCCGCGCCTGGTCCGGCCGCGAGGCGCCCGGGATCACGGTGGACACCCCGGGCTGGTCGATCACCCAGCGCAGGGCGAGCTGCGCCGTCGTCGCCCCCTCCGGGGTGAGGGCGGCGACCTCGCGCGCGGCGGCCACGCCCACCTCGTACGGCACGCCCGCGAACGTCTCGCCGACGTCGAACGCCTCGCCGTGGCGGTTGTACGTGCGGTGGTCGTTCTC
>JAAZAC010000169.1 GCA_012514545.1 Actinomycetales bacterium
GAGGAGATCCGCGAGGAGTTCAAGGACTTCCCGGTCGTGCTGGAGACGCTCGAGAAGGACCACGTCCAGACGCAGGACGAGGCGCTCCTCGACATCTACCGCAAGATCCGGCCGGGCGAGCCGCCGACCGTCGAGGCCGGCCGCGCGCTGCTCGAGAACTTCTACTTCAACCCCAAGCGCTACGACCTGGCGAAGGTCGGCCGCTACAAGCTGAACAAGAAGCTCGGCATCGACGCGCCGCTCACCGACTCGGTGCTCACCACGACCGACGTCGTCGCGACCATCAAGTACATGGCGGCCCTGCACGCCGAGGTGCCGACCCTGCCGGGCGTGCGCAACGGCGAGCCGGTCGACGTGCGCGTCGAGATCGACGACATCGACCACTTCGGCAACCGCCGCATCCGCGCCGTCGGCGAGCTCATCCAGAACCAGGTCCGCACGGGCCTGTCCCGGATGGAGCGCGTCGTCCGCGAGCGCATGACGACGCAGGACGTCGAGGCGATCACGCCGCAGACCCTCATCAACATCCGGCCCGTGGTGGCGAGCATCAAGGAGTTCTTCGGGACCTCCCAGCTCAGCCAGTTCATGGACCAGAACAACCCGCTGGCCGGCCTGACGCACAAGCGCCGCCTGTCGGCGCTGGGCCCGGGCGGCCTCTCGCGCGACCGCGCCGGCATGGAGGTCCGCGACGTCCACACCTCGCACTACGGCCGCATGTGTCCGATCGAGACCCCCGAGGGTCCGAACATCGGCCTCATCGGCTCGCTCGCGACCTACGGCCGGATCAACGCGTTCGGCTTCGTCGAGACGCCGTACCGGAAGGTCACCAAGGGCCGCGTCACCGACGAGGTGCACTACCTGACCGCCGACGACGAGGACAACTACGTCATCGCGCAGGCCAACGCCCCGCTCACCGAGAAGGGCCACTTCGCCGAGGACGCCGTGCTCGTGCGCACGAAGGGCGGCGAGGTCGAGCTGGTCCCGCCGGACCAGGTCGACTACATGGACGTCTCCCCGCGGCAGATGGTGTCCGTCGCGACGGCGATGATCCCGTTCCTCGAGCACGACGACGCGAACCGGGCCCTCATGGGCGCGAACATGCAGCGCCAGGCGGTGCCGCTGGTCCGCACGGAGGCCCCGCTCGTCGGCACGGGCATGGAGCGGCGCGCGGCGGTCGACGCCGGCGACGTCCTCGTGGCCTCGAAGGCGGGCGTCGTCACGGAGGTCTCCGCGGACCTCGTCGTCGTCGCGAACGACGACGGGACGACGTCGACGTACCGGATCGCGAAGTTCCGCCGGTCGAACCAGGGGACGAGCTACAACCAGCGCGTCATCGTCGACGAGGGCGACCGCGTCGAGGTGGGCTCCGTCCTGGCCGACGGCCCCGCGACCGACGGCGGCGAGCTCGCCCTCGGCCGGAACCTCCTCGTGGCGTTCATGTCGTGGGAGGGCCACAACTACGAGGACGCGATCATCCTGTCGCAGCGCCTCGTGCAGGACGACATCCTCACCTCGATCCACATCGAGGAGCACGAGGTCGACGCCCGCGACACGAAGCTCGGCCCCGAGGAGATCACCCGGGACATCCCGAACGTCTCCGAGGA
>JAAZAC010000170.1 GCA_012514545.1 Actinomycetales bacterium
CGAGACCGACGAGACCGACGACGAGGCCGAGGCGGCGCGGTGACCGACGGGCTCGTCGTCGTCGACAAGCCGGCGGGCCTGACCAGCCACGACGTCGTCGCCCGGGTGCGCCGGCTCGCGGGCACGCGGCGGGTCGGCCATGCGGGCACCCTCGACCCGATGGCGACCGGCGTGCTCGTCGTCGGCGTCGGCCGGGCCACCCGGCTGCTGACGTACCTCGTCGGCGCGGAGAAGGAGTACCGCGCCACGATCCGCCTCGGCGCGACCATGACCACCGACGACGCCGAGGGCGAGACGACGGGCGTCGCCGACGCGTCGGGCGTGACGCCGGAGGCGCTCGCGGCCGGCGTCGCCGCGCTCACCGGGCCGATCGAGCAGGTGCCGTCGGCGGTCAGCGCGATCAAGGTGGACGGCCGGCGCGCCTACGCCCGCGTCCGCGCGGGGGAGGAGGTCGTGCTGGCGGCCCGGCCCGTCGTCGTGCACCGGTTCGAGGTCCTCGGCACCCGGCCGGCCGCGACGGGCGAGGGCGCGGGGGCGACCCCGGCGCTCGACGTCGACGTGGTCGTCGTGTGCTCCTCCGGGACGTACGTGCGGGCGCTCGCCCGCGACCTCGGGGCGGGCCTGGGCGTCGGCGGGCACCTCGTCGCGCTGCGCCGCACGCGCGTGGGCCCGTACGGGCTGGACGCCGCGCGGCCGCTCGGCGCGCTCGCCGAGGACCTCGCGGTGCTGCCGCTCGCCGACGCCGCGCGCGCGGCCTTTCCCGTGCGCGAGCTCAGCGCCGCAGAAGCCCGGGACGTGTCCTTCGGCCGGCGGGTCGCCGCGCACCCCGCGGTGTCCGGGACGGCGGAGCGGCCGGTGGCGGCGTTCGGGCCCGACGGCGCGCTCGTCGCCCTGCTCGCCGACGAGCCCGGTGGCCGGGCGCGCCCGGTGCTCGTGCTCGCGCCGGCGTGACCGCGGACGGACGCGCGCACGGGGCACCCGGCGCGGCGTGGCAGGCTAGGCGGGTGCATCGCTGGACGGACCTCGCCCAGGTCCCCGAGGACTTCGGACCGTCGGTCGTCACCATCGGCAACTTCGACGGCGTCCACCGCGGACACCGTGCGGTCCTGCGCCGCATGGTCGCCGACGCGCGCGCGACCGGCGGGGCCGCCGTCGCCGTGACGTTCGACCCCCACCCCGCGCAGGTGCACCGGCCCGACGCCGCCCCCGACCTCATCACGGGCCTCGCCGACCGGCTCGACCTCATGGAGCAGACCGGGCTCGACGCCGTGCTCGTCGTCACCTACACGCTCGAGTTCGCGTCGGCCACGCCCGAGGACTTCGTCCGCACGTACCTCGTGGACGGCCTGCACGCGCGGACCGTCGTCATCGGCCAGGACGTGCGCTTCGGGCGCGGCAACGCCGGTGACCTGCGCACGATGCTCGACCTCGGCGCGCGCTACGGCTTCGTCGTCGAGGTCATCGAGGACGTGCACGGCCGCCTCGAGTCGACCGCGGGGGACCGGTACCCGAACCGCCGGTGGTCGTCGACCTGGGTCCGGGAGCTGCTCACCGACGGCGACGTGGCGGCAGCCGCCGAGGTGCTCGGCCGCCCGCACCTGCTGCGCGGCGTCGTCGTGCACGGGGACGCGCGCGGGCGCACCCTCGGCTTCCCGACCGCGAACCTGGGCGACGTCGTCGGCTTCGTGCCCGCCGACGGCGTGTACGCGGGCTGGATGCGGCGCGTCGGCCACCCGGAGGGGGCGCCGGACGGCTACCTGCCGGTCGCGATCTCGATCGGCACCAACCCGACCTTCGACGGGTGGGACCGGCGCGTCGAGGCGCACGTGCCGGGGCGCACGGACCTCGAGCTGTACGGCGAGGAGGTCGCGCTCGAGCTCGTCGACCGGCTGCGGCCGACCCTGCGCTTCGACTCCGTCGACGCGCTCGTCGCCCAGATGCACGAGGACGTCGCCCGCACCCGGGAGGTCCTGGCCGCCGGTCCGCTCGTGTTGGGTGGCTCAGCCGAGCGCTGATAGCATGACCGGGCCGTTCGATCGGCCGCGGATCCAGAGAGCCCGGGTGGACATGCCCCGGCGCGCCGCGCAACGAGTCCCCAAGGAGAGTCAGTGCCCCTCGACGCCGCCACCAAGCAGCGCATCATCGCCGAGTACGCCACCGGCCCCAACGACACCGGCTCTCCCGAGGTCCAGGTCGCGCTGCTGACGCAGCGGATCAAGGACCTGACCGAGCACCTGAAGGAGCACGCGCACGACCACCACAGCCGTCGCGGCCTGCTCCTCCTCGTCGGCCAGCGACGTCGCCTCCTCGGCTACCTCGCCAAGGTCGACATCGAGCGCTACCGGAGCCTCATCGAGCGCCTCGGCCTGCGCCGCTGAACGTCCCGCGCCAGCCCGGACCGTCCGGTCCGGGCTGGCGCGGTGTCAGGCGCCCACGACGTCGTCGCCCGCCTGATCGCACAACTCCATCCGACCGCTCCCGGACCCCGTACGGTCCTCGGTAGTGGCCTGCGGAAGCGCCGCCCGCTCGCGGGCGCGGGTCCGCGGGCCTCGATCGAAGACCGCCGCGTGCCCGGGCCTTCTTCGAAGGAGGGATCCCGTGGAGGGACCCGAGATCCAGTCCGCCGAGGCCGTCATCGACAACGGCCGCTTCGGCACCCGCACCGTCCGCTTCGAGACGGGCCGCCTGGCGCGCCAGGCCGCCGGCTCCGTCGTCGCCTACCTCGACAGCGACACCACGCTGCTGTCGACCACGACGGCGGGCAAGTCCCCGCGCGACCAGTTCGACTTCTTCCCGCTGACCGTGGACGTCGAGGAGCGCCAGTACTCCGTCGGCAAGATCCCCGGCTCGTTCTTCCGCCGCGAGGGCCGGCCGTCCACCGAGGCGATCCTCGCGTGCCGGCTCATCGACCGCCCGCTGCGCCCGCTCTTCGTCAAGGGCCTGCGCAACGAGGTCCAGGTCGTCGTCACGGTGCTCTCGCTGCACCCGGAGGACGCCTACGACGTCCTCGCCATCAACGCCGCGTCGATCTCGACGCAGATCTCCGGCCTGCCCTTCTCGGGCCCGGTCGGCGGCGTGCGCATCGCCCTCGTCGACGGCCAGTGGGTCGCGTTCCCGCGCTACGCGGAGCGCGCCCAGGCGACGTTCGACATGGTGGTCGCGGGCCGCGTCGTCGGCGACGACGTCGCGATCGCCATGATCGAGGCCGAGGCGCCCGAGGGCGCGTGGAACCTCATCCAGGCGGGCGCGACCGCGCCGTCGGAGGAGGTCGTGGCCGAGGGCCTCGAGGCCGCCAAGCCGTTCATCCGCGTGCTGTGCGAGGCGCAGTCGCAGCTCGCGGCCAAGGCCGCGAAGGAGACCCAGGAGTTCCCGCTCTTCCCCGACTACCTGCCCGACGTCTACGAGGTCGTCGAGCGGGTCGCCGAGGGCCGGATCGGCGACGCCCTGACGATCGCCGACAAGCAGGAGCGCGAGAGCCGCCTCGACGAGATCAAGGCCGAGGTGCGCGCCGAGCTCGCGGAGGAGTTCGAGGGGCGCGAGAAGGAGATCTCCGCCGCCATCCGGGCCGTGACCAAGAAGGTCATCCGGCGCCGCATCCTCACCGACGGCTTCCGCATCGACGGCCGCGGGCTGCGCGACATCCGCCGCCTGTCCGCCGAGGTGGACGTGCTGGCGCGGACCCACGGCTCGGCGCTGTTCGAGCGCGGCGAGACGCAGATCCTCGGCGTCACGACGCTGAACATGCTCCGGATGGAGCAGCAGCTCGACACGCTCTCGCCCGAGACGCGCAAGCGGTACATGCACAACTACAACTTCCCGCCGTACTCGACGGGCGAGACCGGCCGCGTCGGCTCCCCGAAGCGGCGCGAGATCGGCCACGGCGCGCTCGCGGAGCGGGCGATCCTGCCGGTCCTGCCGAGCCGCGAGGAGTTCCCGTACGCGATCCGGCAGGTCTCCGAGGCGCTCGGCTCCAACGGCTCGACGTCGATGGGCTCGGTCTGCGCGTCCACCCTGTCGCTGCTCAACGCGGGCGTGCCGCTGCGCGCGCCGGTCGCGGGCATCGCGATGGGCCTCGTCTCCGACACCGTCGACGGCGAGACGCGCTACGCGGCCCTCACCGACATCCTCGGCGCCGAGGACGCGTTCGGCGACATGGACTTCAAGGTCGCGGGCACGCGGGACTTCGTCACCGCGATCCAGCTCGACACGAAGCTCGACGGCATCCCCGCCGACGTCCTGGCCGGCGCGCTGACGCAGGCCAAGGAGGCGCGTCTGCACATCCTGGACGTCATGGCCGAGGCCATCGACGGCCCGGACGAGATGTCGCCGACCGCCCCGCGCGTCATCACGGTGAAGGTC
>JAAZAC010000171.1 GCA_012514545.1 Actinomycetales bacterium
CCGGCGCGCTCGTCGCCGCCGCCGCGGGTGCGCTGGCGTGGCGGGCGGCCCCGGTGCGCGGTCTCGCTGCGGTGCTGGCCGCCGGGCTCGCCGTGCACGGCGTGGTGAGCGCGGTCGCGGCGGTCCGGGGCTCCCGGCCGGACCGGGCGGTGGGCGTGATGGGCGGGCTCGCGGCCCTGGCCGCGGCCGTGCTCGCGGTGGCGTGGCCGCGGCTGTCGGTGTTCGTGCTCGCGCTGGTCGTGGGCGGGTGGCTCGTGGCGACGGGGCTCGCCACGGTCGCGGCCGCCCTGCGCCGGCGCGTGACGCCCCGGGTGCCGCGGGGGGTGCGGCGGGCGGTGCGCGCGCTGGCGACCGCGGGCGCGCTCGTCGTCGCGCTGCTCGCGGTCGCGGGGACCGCGTGGGTCTACCGCGGGGACGCCCGGGTCGCCCCGGACGGCTTCTACGACCCGCCCGCCGGCGTCCCCGCCGAGCCCGGCCGGCTCCTGCGGTCCGAGCCGCTCGAGCGCGGCGTGCCCGAAGGGCTGCGCGCGTGGCGCATCCTCTACACCACGACCGACGGCGAGGGCCGCGCGCAGGTCGCGTCCGGTGTCGTGCTGGCTCCGCCCACCCAGGCCACGGGCGGGCGGACGGGCGACGGGAGTCCGGTGATCGCCGTCGGGCACGGGACGACGGGCGTGGTCCCCCGCTGCGCGCCGTCGCTCGCCGCGGAGCCGTTCGCCGACGGCGCGAGCGCGGCCCTCGAGCGGCTGGTCCGCGACGGGTGGGTGGGCGTGATGAGCGACTACGTCGGGCTGGGCACGGCGGGGCCGCACGCGTACCTCGTCGGGCCGGACGCGGCGCACCACGTGCTCGACGCGGTCCGGGCGGCGCGGGAGCTGGACGGGACGGCCCTGGCGGACGACGTCGTCGTGTGGGGGCACTCGCAGGGCGGGCACGCGGCGCTGTGGACGGGGCTGCTCGCGCCGACGTACGCGCCCGACGTCGCGCTGCGCGGCGTGGCCGCGTTCGCGCCGGCGACCGACCTCACCTCGCTCGCCGTGGACCTCGCGCCGACGGCGATCGGCAAGCTGGTCGGGGCGTATCTCGTGGCGTCGTGGGACGAGGTGTACCCCGAGCTGGGGCTGCGGGCGCAGGTGCCGCGGGGGTACGCCGGCGTCGTGGACCGGATCGCCGACCACTGCTTCCTCGGGCGGGACGTGCTGGCGGCGTTCGCCGCGGCGACGCAGCTGACGAGCGAGGTGCTGCCGCGCTCCGCGCTCGAGGGCGGGCTCGGGGAGCTCCTCGCCGCGGAGACACCCTCCGGGGAGATCGACGTGCCCGTGCTGCTCGCCCAGGGCGACGCGGACCTGCTCGTGCTGCCCGGGCAGCAGCGGCGGTTCGTGGCGGACTGGTGCGCGGGCGGGCAGGCGGTGGACTACCGGGAGTACCCGGGGCTCGACCACCTCAGCCTCGTCGCGGCGGACTCGCCGCTGACGGAGGAGCTGGTGGCGTGGACGCGGGACCGGGTCGCGGGCGTGCCGGCCACGTCCCTTCCCGCCTCGTGCCAGAGCTGACGACCTCCATGGCCGTGCCGCCTGTGGATGGGGTGTGCGGGCGGGGCCTTGTGGAACAGATCCGCAGGTCAGAGGCTTGATCGGGGGTGGTGGAGCAGGTAGGGTCGTACACGTGTTCGAACCTCGCGAGCCTGCTGACGCCGCCCCGACGGGTGGGCGCGCGGGCGTGCGCGAGGGCGAGGCCGTGCTGGCGCGTCTGGAGGCGTTGGTGGCCGCCGCGGGTGAGCTGCGCGACCTGGTGGCCGGGTGTCAGGGGTGGCGGGGTGGGCAGCGTCGCGCCGCCCTGGCCGCGCTGGACAAGCTCGCGGGGGCCCTGGCCCCGGTGCGCGGGGCCCTGCTGGTCGCCGAGCAGCGCTCCGCCGGTGGGGTGCGGGCCGGTGACC